>NZ_VMMS01000060.1:0-8796 GCF_013277315.1 Streptococcus sp. 2106 | reverse complement strand
GGTTGTGGATAGAACTGACCAAGTCAGTAACCATATCTACGACAAGCCGACGTTGACGTGGTTTGAAGAGATTTTCGAAGAGTATTATTTTCCTTCTTTATCAGGAAATAGATAGCCAATCCCTACACAAGCTAGGACGCCTGCTCCAATCACCAAGCCACTTGAAATTGGCAACAGGTCCAAAATTGCATTCGCAATGATAAAGGCAATAATCAAACACATCAGACTAGCCTTGTAATCCTTTTTCAAAAGATTCTCTAGAGTGAAAAAGAGGAACAGACCCACCGGAATCAAAGACCAGAGGTTGACATCTAAACTTGGCCAGCCAACAGAACCAAAATACACTACTGTCACTGCTGCTAATAAAAAGACAATTCCCAATAATTTTTTCATTTCTTTATCTCCGATTTCTTTTTTAGGAACTTGAGTTCTCTGATAGTGATGCCTCACGTCCCTTACAAAAATCATTATAGCAGAGGAGTTTCTCAAGAACAAGTTCGTTTGCCTATCTGGTCTCTATATCGGTCTAAGTGGTCTGATTTTCTTTAAAAAGAAAAAGAAACCCAGTAGAATGAGTTTCTTCATTTTGCCGATTGCAAGCATGATAGTTCTTTTAATAAAATGTTTTCAACAATAATATAACGAATTTAAAGGAAATTTGACTCAATGAGACTACATATGAAATTAGAATGAAATTCAATTTGGTACAAATTTGGTACAAATAAAATTTATTTGAATGATCATCTTTGAAATGTTTACTCATTGAAAATTAAATTAGGTATTTCCCTATTTAGAATTTTTTCACTAGCCTACTTTTACTTACCTTTTTTATTAATTTTCTTTTATCAAAGAGGGCTATCTCTTTTTGAAATAATAAGTTGTAAGAAAAAGTAGAACAATTTTAAAGTTCATCTCTAAGTACTTCAAAACCTCTCTTGTGAACTAAGCTGTTTACTATAAAATGATAGAAAGTCAGTAAGATATCATTAAGAATTCTTTTAGTAATTGTTGAGCAAGAATTAATTGTCCAACTTTTGAGGATGCAATACACTTGAACTGTTTTTTAAATCCCGTATTTTTGCATCTATTTCTTTTATTTGTTCCAAATCAATTGTTGGGTCTGATAGTAATATACTTCTCTTAAATTCTAATTCTGTAATTTGAGATTGATTAACATTTGAATAGTTACTTGATTTTGTTTCTTTCGATGATAGAATAAATTTTTCCATAATATAAATTTTAGAACAAACACTATTTATAAGATTTTTATCGTGACTTACTAATATAACTGCTCCAGGATAATGGATTAAAAAATTTTCCAATGCTTCAATCGATGAAATATCTAAATGATTATTTGGTTCATCTAACAAAAGTAAATTGTGATTCCCTAATAAAACTTTTGCTAAGTTAGCGCGTACTCGTTGTCCCCCACTTAATTGTTTATAAGTTCTCCTAATTTCATCTGCCTTAAGACCGAAGCTTCCTAAGGTATCATAAATAGTTTGATAGTCTTGTTTTGATTCGGCCATAATACTATTTATGATAATATCATTATCTTCAAATAGAGTTAGATTTTGCCTAAAATAACCAATAGAAAGTTTATCATAATAGTAATAGTAGTTGTGATTATCTTTTAACTCATAAATTTTGTTCAAAAATTGAGTTTTACCAGAACCATTATCGCCCTCTATTCCAATATGTTCCCCAGTTCTGATTATAAAGTTATTAATTTTAATTTTTAGTGATGATACAATAGAAAGTGAAAATTTTTCTATATTTATTAATGTTTTTCCCGATTTTAAACTAAGTTCACCCGAATTTTTAATTTTAATTTTTTTTTCTTTTTTAGGCTTTTCTATAGTATTTTCTCTATCTATGCGTGTTTCAATGCTTCTAGCAACTTTATCCAATTTTCGTGCTTTTCCGTCATAGTTTCGTGTTTTCCAATCAGAATAAGAAATACCTTTTTTCTTTTTTACCATTGAAATTGCATATTGTTTTTTTCGTTGTGCTTCTTCTTTTAGTTTTTTTTGTTTTTTTCGTTGATTATCAAATGATAACATCATTTTGTTGAATTGTTGTTGTCGAAATTCTTCAAAATCTTTTAGATTGCCTTTGTAAGTTTTTAACTCACCTGAGTCTAAGTATAATATTTTTTGAACCACTTGATTAATTAAAAAGCGATCATGTGTTATGAGTAATACAGTTTTCTTAGTTTTTACTAAATAGTCAATTAACCACTTTCTGTTGTTGAAATCTAAATTCGTGGTGGGTTCATCTAGAATAAGAATTTGGTTATCGGAAATCAACAATTTTGATAATTCACTTTTCTCCTTTTCACCTCCGCTCAAATTATCACTTTCTAATAACTGAGGTAAGTAAGCTATATTGCCATTTAAAGTCATTCTAGGAATACTTTTAGAAACTATATGCTTGAAAAATGTTGTTTTCCCAATACCATTTTCACCGATAAAAGCTATTTTCTCCCCTTGTTTTATTACAAGATCATCAACATGAAATAAATCATTATTTTCAATGCTTACGTTATAATCATAAATTTCTAAAACATTCATAAGATCTCCTTTACTTTAAGCTTTATGATAGCTTATTCTATTTTTCCTTTTAATAAATAAATCAATAAGCATACTGAAACCATAACATAGATTAGGGCGATATGGGATGGTGAAAGTAAGAGAATGAGAATAGAAAACAGAATACGTGACAGGAAGTCACCAATGGAAAAGTATGTTACCATTCCACCAAAGACAACTCCTAGTTTTTCTTCGTTTAGATTATTATATATTTTTGTATTGAATTTAGGATTTATGATTGCATTTAGTAATTCTAGTGTAAATATTCCTACAAGAACAATATAAATATTGTGTATCCAGAAAGCCAAAAAGAGTACTAACATAGCAATTATTTCAAATATTAATATCCTTGTAATTGTCCAATTTTTCAGGCGCTTCAATGTCATAGTTAGATAACCTCCTAAGATCGAACCGCATGTCTCTAGAATTAAAAAGAGAGATAGTGTCGTCTCTGTGTTAACAATACTAAATGTTTGATCTTGAGACAAAAATAGTAAAATCATAGGATACAATACTGCAATCCCTGAATTTAATAGAGGAACACTTACTAATGTTACACTAATTTCATCAATTTGCTTCAATAAATTAACGGATTCTTTTAATTCAGCAAATAGTTGAGATAGTTTAAATGATTCCGGTTGACTCCTTGATTGGGGGGACGCATTAGTTTCTAGGATAGGATTCAACTGATTTGTTAATGATTTTACAATGAGTAAGCTTATTAAAAAAGTCATAGCATTGATAAATGCCAATAATTTATAAGACATTATCATAATCAATATACCACCTATCCCTTGAAAAAGCACACTAAGCGATATTTGAGTCGTTTGTTTAAATGATTGGAATTCTTCACGATCTTCATCTTCTATAACTCGCTTATAAATAGGATAGTATAGTAAGTTTTCAAATTGACCCAAAATATCTGAAAAGAAATTGACTATAATAGCAACTAGAACAATTAACAGAGAGTGCTTCGTTCCAATGACAAACATCAAAATGGTATAGAAGAAGAAACGTAAAATTAAGGTTATTTTTATCGTATCTATTCGCCTAATCGTTTTATCTGCAAAATAACCTAATATAAAACTAAGTAAAATTGGTATTGATTCTGAAAGTGTCAGAATGGAAATGACCCAATTTCCCATATGAGTTTCGACAATAAAATTCATCAAAGCAAGATAGTATAGAATATCCCCGAGATTTGAAATTAAATCTGACAAAAATAATTTCATAAACATCTTATTATTATATATTTTTTTCAAACTGCCCCTTCTTCAAACTAAGAATAATTTAGATAAACACCCAAAATCTTCAATTTCGCAACCCATTAAAACAATAAAGATACCTGTGTTTCCAGATAATAAGCTTAAATCTATATATTCAATAAGACTTTTAGAAACATGTCCTTTACAATAATAATATTTTTCTACGAAAACATATTTATTATTTATATTAGCAGCATTTAAGATTCTTTCGCAAATTTTATATGCAAATTTTTTCCACTTAATGTTTCCTGATTCTTGATACATTCTAAATAAAGACAGGGCTAATCCAGCATTTCCATGACATATAGCATTAGAATTCTTGAGTTTTTCATCAATTGGAAAGTTAATAAGAGTTTCTAATGTTTTCTCAGAAAGTCGTTTTAACTGGACGTCGTTTATGATCTCTGAAATCTCATTTAGTACTCTTGATATTCCTGCTACACCAAGACACCAACTCGAATTCACTTTTGAATTTCTATTGATATTTTTTAAATTAGCATCTATACGTTGTGGCCAAAAATATAAATTATTAGTATTTATAATGTTTTTTATATAAACATTACAGATACTTCTTGTATATTGAAGGCAGGTATCGTCCTTAAATCTATTAAACATTTTTGCAAATACTAAACATGGTCCCAAAATACCATGAGAAATCCCTAAATTGGTATATCCGAATGGATAACTACTTTTTAATGAATTATCAACCATACAATCTTGTTTAATTATTAAATTTATTTCATTATTTTCCTTAGAAAAGATAATATCCTGTAAATAATTTCGAGATAAAAAAATGAATTCCTTTTCTTCTCTTGATAATTGTCTCTTATCAAGATAGTATAATACACATCCAGAAATGCCCTGTAAAATATCATAGTCTTCTTCAAAGACTAAATCCTTATTATTCTTACAAAAATCTAGTTTTAAGTAACAATTTTTTAGAAAAATATCTTCTAGTGAAAATATAATTTTTTTAATAGATGCTGAATAAATTTTTTCACTACAATAATTTAGCACCCTTAAAACTCCTTGTAAACCGTAAATAAGTGATACATCATTCTTGTATTCTTTATTTATACTTTCTATTAATAAGTTTAAATATTTTTCGATAGAGTCTAGAATGATTTTCTGATTGTTTTTGAAATTTTCTATATCCAATAAAAAAACTAAAAAACAAATGATACTTGGATACTCTGATAGGGAATATCCAATTTCTTTAAAGGTGATATTTTGAACTTCTTTCACGATATCATTACTGTTTAAAATTGTATTTAAGATAATATTTACCTGTCTAACTAATCTTTGGTTTTCTATTTTTTTCATATCCATTTATTACCTCAAAAATATACTTAAGAAAGAACATTATTTTTTTTTCAGTATTGTTATCAACATTTAACCTATTAAAATGCATATGGATTATACTTAAAACTGCAATATCATTTTTCTTTATACTATGAATCTTTGATTGACTATTTTGAAATCTATTAAATGCATTATAAATCTCTAGTTGTTCATTTGGAATATCTATATTCATGAAGTAAGGTAAAAAGTTTTCAATTATCAACTTATTATTGGAAATCTTTTTTCGAAAATATTTCTTCATTTCTTGAGAAGGATAATTTTTTAATAGAAGATTTCCAAAATAGTCCAGTGGAATTTGAAGAGAGCATAGGATTACTAAAACACTTTTAGATATTTCAATAAAATATTGGATAGAGTCTAAATTGGCTATACTGATTGATTGTAATAGTTTTCCACAAGCAATACTGTCGCATGTAAATATATTTTCCACATCTGCAATACACTCTATACCACCGTACCGTGTTAATTCAGGTCTATAAATTTTCTGAGAAACATCAAAACAATACTGTTCAATCAACATTTTATTGACAAAATTATAAATGTCTTCGTCAACCTGCATATCTTTTCTGAGTATCCTCAATCTTAGAGACTTCTTTCCTTCGTCAGAATACATCAGATAATGAAACTGTTTAATTTTTTCTTCAATCAACAATTCCTCAAAGAATGGGATTACAACTTTTATAATAAGATCCACAGCTCTATCATGAATGCCAATAAGCACAAAATATAGCCAATCAGAATAATAGTTATTGATCAAGCTATCGTCATGTACTGTTATTAACTCATTTAGATGATTAATTTGATTATAAGACTCTTCATTTTGTCTTTGAAAACTAAATACCATTTCATAGTACTTGCTGGTTTTAGTTAAGGTTTCTTGTGGATAAGAGGTCAAAATTGCATAATCATCAATATTTTTTTCTAAAAAATGTAAATCTTCTTGCGAATTTAAATTTATAAGTAAACTTTCATCAGCAATATTTAATGTTAGTAAATTTGGAACATCCCAAAACTCTTTCCATTCTTTGAATTGATTTGGATCAAGTAAAGTTTTTTTATCTAATATCCATTTTTCCCTACATATAGTAACACCTTTATATGTAAAACTTGGTACAAATGTTAATTCACTAAAATCTTCTAATAGCCTACATGATAGTAGTGGATTAACTTTTACTGATTTGGTAATATACAAAAGAAATTGAGATATATTCGAATATATTGAATTTGACTTTGGATTTAACATAGTACTACTTGTAAAGTTTAATATATTCCCATTGATATCCACTAAAATCAACATGTCCTTTCCATAGATTTTAGATGTCTTAACGAATATATCATCTAAAAAAATTTCTGAGGAGACTTCATCATTAATATAACCTAAGTTAATTGATTTGTTATGGGAAAATGTTGTATTGCCAACGTTTAGTCCAATATTATCTGTAGGAAATTCAGTAAGTTCAATGTAAGTATTGTCAGAATTCATTAAAAATTTATTTTTAGGGAAATAACTAGTAAACCTTCCAAATGATTTACTAATTAAATCAGAACCTGTATGAGGAACCAATGCAATATCTCCTGAGCTATTACTTACAAATACCTCTAGTTCTTTTGGTAAAACGTTATTTTTTAATACTCTATTCTCGCCATATATCTCTGTAGAACTAACTGAATCAAGAGAGATCGTTTTTTCATTCCTTTTTACAGATTCGAAAACTTTATTACGAATATACTTTTGAAACAATTCTTGCTCTTTCCCAGAAATTACACTATTAATAAAAGTTGGAAAACCTAAACCTCTATCATTATCTAATAGTATTTTTACAGGAACACTGTCATACATACCATAACATTCAATAAAATATTCAACATATCTTGAATATTCTTCATTCACAATACTTCTTGGAGAGATATCAGATAAAAAATTAATAGCTGATTCTATTTTTTCCGCTATGTTAGTTGAAATGTATTTCCTAGATGTAGTTATTAAGTCAACTTTTACATATACACCGTTTTCTCTATAAGACATTTTTTCCATTAGTTTTTTTAGATTACTATATTCAACTGTCCCCTCCCCTACAGGCGTATTTTCATATAAATTCATAAATTTTTGTATTTCTTTTAATTTTAAATAAGATTCATTATTTTCTAAAAACGATAATTTTTTAATAGCATCTGAGAGAAGTCCCTGTTTTGATACATTTGGTTTCAAACTACTTATTAAAACTTCTTTCCTAATTAAAAGACTCACAAACTCTAATATATCTTTCTCTTTTTTCGTTTCATCTATGGCAATAATCTGTTTTACTAATTTTTTAACAGGAACCGGTTTTTTTGTCTTATATTTTATGAATGTTAAAATATCGGAATTTTTTATCACTATATTCTTAGCTTTAAAATTATTTGGTTCTCCCCAATTTTTGAGATTTGTTATTTTGTAGAAATGATTATTTTCAATTACAAATTGATTCCAAGCAACATTTAAGCCATTTAATATGTGTAGATCTTGTTCCAAATCTTTTAATATACTCATTAACCAACTTGCATCAGCATCGACACGCTTTAGATAGACAGAGGAATCTTCTTTTTCCTTTTTACCGACTTCTGCAACTCGGACTGCGCCAAAAAGTCCAAATGGAGTTGGCCTTGTAATGGATCTTTTTATATAATTTTTAATACTTGTTTTGAAGGGGGAATTAAAAGAATCCAAAAGATTAGAATTTGTAATTTGTAATGCTTCCTTTAAGCAATTTAATTTTAAAAAGACATTGTAATTATCTTTCTCAACACTTTTAAGATATGATAAATCTAAAAGACATTCACGAAAATGGAATTTTTTATTTATTTTATAATTCATTCTTTTTTCCAAAAAAGGCACTACTACATTTTATTTTGATAGAAGCGCCTTTGATTTTAAATTTTAATAGAGTTTTTCACTAACAACAATGGGTACGAGTTACACCAGTAGAAGTTCTCCGTGGTCCCGCAAGACTTTGGTCCGGATTAATATCATCTATAATTTCTACTTCAAGTTCTTCAAGTTTTAGATCAAAATCGAATTTCATTATATTAACTCCTTTCGTGGACTAACCGCTAAATTCAAACTATATAAATTTGCTATTTCATAGCAACCACCCCCTATCTTAAAAACGCTTACATTAACATTGTACCACCTGTTGATAGTTTTGTCAAGTGTTTTTTTATAAATTACAAAGATTTTTAAACAAAAATAGAATACATCTTTAAATTTATTTTACCTGAATTTGAATTACAACTAATCGTATTCGTCAAAAATATCATCCAAAGAATAACTCTTATTTGAGATCGATTTAGGATAATAAATATTTGTTTTTGTACCATTAATATTATTTATATCATTGATGAACAATTCATTAAGAAACTTTAAAAATTTATAATGATTGTCTTCATCTGAGAGGAAAAATAATTGTTTCCCAAAATAACCATTTTCCTTAAAAGGAAATCGTGATATTAAAATTTCTGAATTTGTATCTTTTGCTTTTAAAATCTAATTATTAGTGGTTTCAGTGATAGATTTGATTTTATACTCAATCATTTTCAAA
>NZ_VMMS01000006.1:0-41721 GCF_013277315.1 Streptococcus sp. 2106 | reverse complement strand
AACCTGCGGCTAGCTTCCTAGTTTACTCTTTGATTTTCATTGAGTATTAAAATAGGTCATTTTCTTCTGGGAGGAGGATAGTCTCTCTACCGTCCATGTCTAAAACCAGTACTCTTGGGGGATAAAGAGGGTCAAAGGGATGGTTAAAGTCAAAATCAATGGCTGTAGGGAGGTGTTGACTTGAGAAGTGAAAGGTAATTTTTCCTTGGTTATTAAGCAATTGAAACTCGAGTTCTTCTTCCAATTCAAAGACATTTTTTAAGAAGTGGTCAATAATATACCAAAAAGAGTCAATGATGTCATCAGGCAAGCTGGTAACAATGCCAAAACTAGCCGACCGCATCTGGGTATTGGTAAAAGCCATATTTTTGCCCCCTTTCTTTTCCCTTATCATACAGCAAATAGGATTAAAAATCAAGAAAAGGTGATTTTTTGAAAAGGATTTTAGCTACAGGGAAAAATAAGGAAAAAAATTCCAAAAATCTATCGAAGTTAATAGGTAAATTCCCAAATTAACTTGATTATATAACTTTCAGTTACTTTGAGAAGTTACCGAAAAATATTTTTCATATCTATTGACTTTTAGGGGTGAAATTTGGTATGATAGTAGGCGGTATTGTTTACCCCATTTGAAAGGCCCCGGAACCTTCCAAATACTTTTCGATGGGAAGGAACACCCATCACCGTAAACAAAAATCGAACTATATATAGGAGAAATCATGAACAAAACAACATTTATGGCTAAACCAGGCCAAGTTGAACGTAAATGGTACGTAGTTGACGCAACTGATGTACCACTTGGACGTCTTTCTGCAGTAGTTGCTAGCGTACTTCGCGGAAAAAACAAACCAACATTTACACCACACACTGATACAGGTGACTTTGTGATTGTTATCAATGCTGAAAAAGTTAAATTGACTGGTAAAAAAGCAACTGATAAAATCTACTACACTCACTCAAACCACCCAGGTGGATTGAAACAAATCTCTGCAGGTGAACTTCGTTCTAAAAATGCAGTACGTTTGATCGAGAAATCAGTTAAAGGTATGCTTCCACACAATACTCTTGGACGCGCTCAAGGTATGAAGTTGAAAGTATTTGTTGGAGCTGAGCACACTCATGCTGCACAACAACCAGAAGTTCTTGATATTTCAGGACTTATCTAAGGAAAGGAACAATAAAGTATGTCACAAGCACAATATGCAGGTACTGGACGTCGTAAAAACGCTGTTGCACGCGTTCGCCTTGTTCCAGGAACTGGTAAAATCACTGTTAACAAAAAAGATGTTGAAGAGTACATCCCACACGCTGACCTTCGTCTTGTCATCAACCAACCATTTGCAGTTACTTCAACTGTAGGTTCATACGACGTTTTCGTTAACGTTGTAGGTGGTGGATACGCTGGTCAATCAGGAGCTATCCGTCACGGTATCGCTCGTGCCCTTCTTCAAGTAGACCCAGACTTCCGCGATTCATTGAAACGTGCAGGACTTCTTACACGTGACTCACGTAAAGTTGAACGTAAGAAACCAGGTCTTAAGAAAGCTCGTAAAGCATCACAATTTAGTAAACGTTAATTCGAAAGAATTACTATACTTATACAGAGCACCTTTCGGGGTGTTCTTTTTTTATACTTTCTTACTAAATTGGTGCAATTGACACAGTTGTTGCGACTTTATACTCTTCGAAAATCTTTTCAAACCACGTCAGCTCTATCTGCAACCTCAAAACAGTNNTGATTTTCATTGAGTAGTAGTCTCTCATGTTTGTTTAGCGTCTAAAAGAGACATTTGAGAAGATTGAAAACAGTTCTCTCTTTTCTCCTAGTATAATGATTGGTAGGAAGGGAGATAAAAGATGAAATCAATGAGAATCTTATTTTTGTTAGCTTTAATTCAAATCAGTTTGAGTAGCTGTTTCCTATGGAAGGAATGCATCTTGTCCTTTAAACAAAGTACAGCTTTTTTCATCGGAAGTATGGTCTTCGTTTCAGGAATCTGTGCTGGAGTAAATTATCTTTATACCCGTAAGCAAGAAGTCCATAGTGTCCTAGCCAGTAAGAAGTCGGTGAAGCTTTTTTACAGTATGTTACTTTTAATTAATTTGTTAGGGGCTGTTCTTGTCCTGTCAGATAACTTGTTCATCAAAAATACGCTGCAGCAAGAATTAGTTGACTTTTTATTGCCATCCTTCTTTTTCCTATTTGGACTAGATTTGCTGATTTTTTTACCCTTGAAAAAATACATGCGCGATTTACTTGCTATGCTAGATAGAAAAAAGACAGTGTTGGTGACTATTTTAGCCACACTTCTCTTCTTAAGAAATCCAATGACCATTGTCTCACTTCTGATGTATATTGGACTGGGTTTGTTTTTTGCAGCCTATCTTGTCCCAAATTCGGTCAAGAAGGAAGTTTCCTTTTATGGTCATATTTTCCGAGATCTTGTATTGGTCATTGCTACGCTCATTTTCTTTTAGAGAAAGCTTGTTTTTATGGATGTTATGATGGTAATACTCTTCGAAAATCTCTTCAAACTACGTCAGCGTCGCCTTGCCGTACTCAAGTACAGCCTGCGGCTAGCTTCCTAGTTTGCTCTTTGATTTTCATTGAGTATAAGTTTAGCAGGAAAATAGACACAAAAGAAAAGTTTTTGGTATAATAAGAGTATGTACACAAAAAATGAAGAAGAGCTGCAAGCCTTAGGGGAGCGTTTGGGTCATCTATTAGAAAAGAATGATGTTTTAATCTTAACTGGAGAACTGGGTGCAGGTAAAACGACCTTTACTAAGGGACTTGCTAAAGGTTTACAGATTTCTCAAATGATTAAAAGTCCCACCTATACTATCGTAAGAGAGTATGAAGGCAGACTGCCACTTTATCACCTAGATGTTTATCGAATTGAAGGAGATGCGGATTCTATCGACTTGGATGAGTTTCTCTTTGGTGGAGGCGTGACTGTTATTGAGTGGGGAAATCTCTTAGGAGATGCCTTGCCAGATACTTATTTAGAGTTGGAAATTCTAAAAGAAGAAGACGGTCGCAGATTACATTTTCAAGCAAAGGGTTTGCGTGCAGAAAAGCTTTTAGAGGAGCTTCAACATGGAGTATGAATTGCTCATTAGGGAAGCAGAGCCTAAAGATGCAGCTGAATTAGTGGCCTTTTTAAATCGTGTAAGTTTGGAGACAGATTTTACCAGCTTAGACGGAGATGGTATTCTCTTGACCAGTGAGGAGATGGAAGTATTCCTCAACAAGCAAGCTAGTTCGGACAATCAGATAACCTTACTTGCATTCTTAAATGATAAAATTGCTGGTATTGTAAATATTACAGCTGACCAGCGCAAGAGAGTCCATCATATTGGAGATCTCTTCATTGTGATTGGAAAAAGATATTGGAATAATGGATTGGGAAGTTTGTTGCTAGAAGAAGCGATAGAGTGGGCACAAGCAAGTGGCATTCTGCGTCGTCTCCAGCTGACTGTCCAAACTCGTAATCAAGCAGCAGTTCATCTGTATCAAAAGCATGGCTTTGTAATTGAAGGTCGCCAAGAGCGTGGAGCATATATAGAAGAAGGGAAATTTATCGATGTTTACTTGATGGGTAAACTGATAGATTAGTAGAAATATGGTTAAAAAAATTATTGGAATGGTGCTAGCTTTACTTTCTGTAACTGTAGTAGGAGCAGGTATTTTTGCTTATACTATTTATCAACAAGGGACAGAAACCTTAGCTAAAACCTATAAAAAAATCGGCGAAGAAACCAAGGTTATTGAAGCGACTGAACCTCTAACCATTCTGTTAATGGGAGTGGACACCGGAAATGCTGAACGAACTGAAACTTGGGTCGGTAGAAGTGATAGCATGATCTTGATGACAGTGAATCCTAAAACGAAAAAAACAACAATGATGAGTTTAGAGCGGGATATTCTGACCCGCATTGAATCAGGGAATGGTCAGGCTCATGAAGCGAAACTGAATTCAGCATATGCAGATGGTGGAGCAGAGCTTGCTATAGAAACCATTCAAAAAATGATGAATATCCATATTGATCGCTATGTGATGGTCAATATGAAAGGGTTGCAAAAACTAGTGGATGCAGTAGGTGGTATTACAGTCAATAATACCCTAGGGTTCCCAATTTCTATCAGTGACCAAGAAGAATTTAATACCATTTCTATCGGTGTTGGGGAGCAACATATTGGGGGAGAAGAAGCCCTAGTCTATGCACGAATGCGTTACCAAGATCCTGAGGGGGATTATGGTCGTCAAAAACGTCAACGTGAAGTTATTCAAAAAGTCATGGAAAAAGCTCTCAGTTTAAATAGCGTTGGTCATTATCAAGAGATTCTAAAAGCTTTGAGTGACAATATGCAGACCAATATTGATTTGTCTGCAAAAAGTATCCCTAACTTGCTAGGCTATAAAGATTCATTTAAAACTATTGAAACTCAGCAGTTGCAGGGTGAAGGAGAGATGCTTCAAGGTGTTTCTTACCAGATTGTTTCGAGAGCACATATGTTGGAAATGCAAAATCTACTCCGACGTTCTTTGGGACAAGAAGAAGTCACTCAGCTTGAAACCAATGCGGTCTTATTTGAAGATTTATTTGCCAGAGCACCTGTTGGTGATGAAGATAATTAACTTTTGATACAAATAAAAAATCAATCGTAGGAAATTTCCTGCGATTTTTTCAAAAAAATACGAATAGATAGGTAGGAGGAAACATGAAAGCAGAAATCATTGCTGTTGGAACAGAGATTTTGACAGGACAGATTGTCAACACCAATGCCCAGTTTTTATCAGAAAAACTAGCAGAGATTGGGGTAGACATATATTTTCAGACGGCTGTAGGAGACAACGAAGCCCGTCTCTTATCCCTGCTTGAGATTGCCAGTCAACGTAGCAGTCTGGTGATTTTGACAGGTGGTTTGGGGCCGACTGAGGACGATTTGACCAAACAAACTCTGGCTAAATTTTTAGGGAAAGAATTAGTCTTTGACCCTCAGGCGCAGGAGAAGTTGGATGTCTTTTTTGCCCAGAGACCAGACTATGCCCGAACACCGAATAACGAAAGACAAGCTCAACTTGTAGAAGGAGCGACTCCGCTGCCAAACGAAACAGGACTGGCTGTGGGCGGAGTATTAGAAGTCGAAGGAGTGACCTATGTCGTCCTTCCTGGTCCGCCAAGTGAATTGAAACCCATGGTCTTAAACCAACTTCTACCTAAGTTGATGACAGGGAGCAAGTTGTATTCCCGAGTTCTTCGTTTCTTTGGGATTGGCGAGAGCCAGTTGGTTACGATTTTGGCTGATTTAATTGATAATCAGACCGATCCGACCTTGGCACCTTATGCCAAGACAGGAGAGGTAACCTTGCGTCTGTCAACAAAGGCTAGCAGTCAAGAAGAGGCGAATCAAGCGTTGGATGTTTTGGAAAATAAAATCTTGAACTGTCAGACTTTCGAAAGCCTTTCTTTACGAGACCTTTGTTATGGTTATGGGGAAGAGTCCAGCTTGGCCAGTATTGTGGTAGAAGAACTGAAAAAACAAGGGAAAACCATCACGGCTGCAGAGAGTTTAACGGCAGGGCTTTTCCAAGCCAATGTAGCGGATTTTTCAGGTGCTTCCAGTATATTTAAGGGTGGTTTTGTGACCTATAGCTTGGAGGAAAAATCAAAGATGTTGGATATTCCTGTCAAGGATTTGGAAGAACAGGGTGTGGTGTCTGAATTTACAGCTCAGAAGATGGCTGAGCAGGCACGAAGCAAGACACAGTCAGATTTTGGCATTAGTTTGACTGGGGTGGCAGGACCAGATAGCCTCGAAGGACACCCAGCTGGGACAGTTTACATAGGATTGGCACAGGAGCAAGGAACTGAGGTCATCAAGGTGAATATTGGAGGCAGAAGTCGAGCAGATGTACGTCACATTGCTGTTATGCATGCCTTTAACCTAGTTCGCAAGGCTTTATTAAGTGACTAACTTTTGATATAATAGTAGACAGGTCTGAGGATCATTAGAATGCAGGAGAATAGAATGGCGAAAAAACCAAAAAAATTAGAAGAAATTTCAAAAAAATTTGGGGCAGAACGTGAAAAAGCCTTGAATGACGCTCTTAAACTGATTGAGAAAGACTTTGGTAAGGGTTCAATCATGCGTTTGGGTGAACGTGCGGAGCAAAAGGTGCAAGTGATGAGCTCAGGTTCCTTGGCTCTTGACATTGCCCTTGGTTCAGGTGGTTATCCTAAGGGACGTATCATCGAAATCTATGGGCCAGAGTCATCTGGTAAGACAACGGTTGCCCTTCATGCAGTTGCGCAAGCGCAAAAAGAAGGTGGGATTGCAGCCTTTATCGATGCGGAGCATGCCCTTGACCCAGCTTATGCTGCGGCCCTTGGTGTTAACATTGACGAATTGCTCTTGTCACAACCAGACTCAGGAGAGCAAGGTCTTGAAATTGCAGGAAAATTGATTGACTCAGGTGCTGTAGATCTTGTCGTGGTCGACTCAGTTGCTGCCCTTGTACCTCGTGCGGAGATTGATGGAGATATCGGTGATAGCCACGTTGGTTTGCAGGCCCGTATGATGAGTCAGGCCATGCGTAAACTTGGTGCTTCTATCAATAAAACCAAAACAATTGCTATCTTTATCAACCAATTGCGTGAAAAAGTTGGGGTCATGTTTGGAAATCCAGAAACAACACCTGGCGGACGTGCTTTGAAATTCTATGCTTCAGTCCGCTTAGATGTTCGTGGTAACACACAAATTAAGGGAACTGGTGACCAAAAAGAAACCAATGTCGGTAAAGAAACTAAGATTAAGGTTGTAAAAAATAAGGTAGCTCCACCGTTTAAGGAAACCGTAGTTGAAATTATGTACGGAGAAGGAATTTCTAAGACTGGTGAACTCTTGAAGATTGCAAGCGACTTGGATATTATCAAAAAAGCAGGAGCTTGGTATTCTTACAAGGATGAAAAAATCGGTCAGGGTTCTGAGAATTCTAAGAAATATTTGGCAGAGCACCCAGAAATCTTTGATGAAATTGATAAGCAAGTCCGTTCTAAATTTGGCTTGATTGATGGAGAAGAAGCTTCAGAACAAGATACTGAAAACAAAAAAGATGAAGCAGTTCAAGCAGATTCTGTGAATGAAGAAGTGACACTTGACCTAGGCGATGAACTTGAAATCGAAATTGAAGAATAAGCTGTTAAAGTAGTGGAGAAATCCGCTACTTTTTCGATTTTTGATTCAAGATTTCAGATTGACTATAGTTTACTGTTTCTTGTGGCTCCACTAGAAAGCTGATGTAATAGCCTTATGAATAAAAAACGAACAGTGGACCTGATACATGGTCCGATTCTTCCTTCTCTCTTGAGTTTTGCCTTCCCAATCTTGCTGTCTAATATCTTTCAGCAACTCTATAACACTGCTGATGTCTTGATTGTTGGACGTTTTCTTGGACAAGACTCCTTGGCAGCGGTAGGGGCGACGACAGCGATTTTTGACCTGATTGTAGGTTTTACTCTTAGTGTTGGCAATGGGATGGGGATTGTCATTGCCCGTTATTATGGGGCTCGAAATTTCACTAAAATAAAGGAAGCAGTAGCAGCCACCTGGATTTTAGGAGCTCTGTTGAGTATTGTAGTGATGCTACTGGGCTTTCTTGGTCTCTATCCTCTTTTACAATACCTAGATACCCCTGTAGAAATCCTTCCCCAATCCTATCAATATATTTCTATGATTGTGACCTGTGTTGGTGTCAGCTTTGCTTATAATCTCTTTGCAGGTTTGTTGCGGTCTATTGGGGACAGTCTAGCTGCGCTTGGTTTTCTGATTTTCTCTGCTCTGGTTAATGTGGTTCTGGATCTCTATTTTATTACGCAATTGCATCTGGGAGTTCAATCCGCGGGACTTGCTACCATTATTTCGCAAGGTTTATCAGCGGTTCTCTGCTTTTATTATATTCGTAAAAGTGTGCCAGAACTCTTGCCACAGTTTAAACATTTCAAATGGGACAAAAGCTTGTACGCGGATCTCTTGGAGCAAGGTTTGGCTATGGGCTTGATGAGTTCAATTGTATCTATCGGCAGTGTGATTTTACAGTTTTCTGTCAATACCTTTGGTGCAGTGATTATTAGTGCCCAGACGGCAGCTCGACGCATTATGACCTTTGCCCTTCTTCCTATGACCGCTATTTCTGCATCAATGACGACCTTTGCTTCTCAGAATCTAGGAGCTAAGCGACCTGACCGCATTGTTCAAGGTCTTCGAATCGGCAGTCGTTTAAGTATATCCTGGGCAGTTTTTGTTTGTATTTTCCTCTTTTTTGCCAGTCCAGCCTTGGTTTCCTTCTTGGCTAGTTCGACAGATGGTTACTTGATAGAAAATGGAAGTCTCTATCTGCAAATCAGTTCAGCCTTTTATCCCATTTTGAGCCTCTTGTTGATTTATCGCAATTGCTTGCAGGGCTTGGGGCAGAAGATCCTTCCTCTAGTTTCTAGCTTTATTGAACTAATCGGAAAAATCGTTTTTGTGGTTTTGATTATTCCTTGGGCAGGATATAAGGGTGTTATCCTTTGTGAACCTCTTATCTGGGTTGCCATGACAGTTCAACTGTACTTCTCACTATTCCGTCACCCCTTGATAAAAGAAGGTAAGGCCATCTTGGCAACCAAAGTGCTCTCCTAGCTGTATTTGCTAATAAAATCCATTTCCTCTAGTGAAAATCGAAAAAACTTGTGCTGTTATCTTTAGTTTGGTCTTGAAAATAGTTTAACAGACTTTTGACTTCTTTTATATGATATAATAAAGTATAGTATTTATGAAAAGGACATATAGAGACTGTAAAAATATACTTTTGAAAAGCTTTTTAGTCTGGGGTGTTATTGTAGATAGGATGCAGACCTTATCAGTCCTATTTACAGTGTCAAAATAGTGCGTTTTGAAGTTCTATCTACAAGCCCAATCGTGACTAGGATTGTATTCTTTATGAGGTAGAAATAAAGGAGTTTCTAGCTCTGGATTGTAAAAAATAAGTTGTTTTAATTGATAAGGAGTAAAATATGGAAATTGATGTGAGTAAATTAAGAACAGATTTGCCTCAAGTCGGCGTGCAACCATATAGGCAAGTTCATGCCCATTCCACAGGCAACCGTAACTCAACGGTGCAAAATGAGGCTGACTACCATTACAGAAAAGATCCTGAATTGGGCTTCTTTTCTCACGTAGTCGGTAATGGTCGTGTTATGCAGGTAGGACCTGTTGATAATGGTGCCTGGGACGTTGGGGGTGGTTGGAATGCAGAAGGTTATGCACAAGTTGAACTGATTGAAAGCCATGAATCAAAAGAAGAGTTTCTGATTGACTATCGTCTCTATATCGAACTCTTGCGCAATCTAGCGGATGAAGCTGGTATACCGAAAACACTTGATACAGACGACTTGGCAGGTATCAAGACACACGAATACTGCACCAATAACCAACCCGATAATAACTCAGATCACATTGACCCCTATCCTTATCTTGCCAAATGGGGTATTAGCCGTGAGAAGTTTAAGCAGGATGTTGAAAACGGCTTGACGATTGAAGCAGGATGGCAACAGAACGATACTGGCACCTGGTATGTACACTCAGACGGTTCTTATCCAAAAGATAAGTTTGAGAAAGTCAATGGTACCTGGTATTACTTTGACGGTTCAGGCTATATGCTTGCAGACCGCTGGAAGAAGCACACAGACGGCAACTGGTACTGGTTTGACCAGTCAGGCGAAATGGCGACAGGCTGGAAGAAAATCGCTGAGAAGTGGTACTATTTCGATGGAGAAGGTGCTATGAAAACAGGTTGGGTCAAGTACAAGGAGACTTGGTACTATCTTGATAGTCAAAATGGGGATATGGTTTCCAATGTCTTTGTCAAGTCAAATGATGGCTGGTATTACCTTAAAGAAGATGGCACGATAGCAGACAGACCAGAATTTACAGTCGAGCCTGAAGGCTTGATAACAGTAAAATAATAATGGAATGTCTTTCAAATCAGAACAGCGCATATTATTAGGTCTTGAAAAAGCTTAATAGTATGCGTTTTCTTGTGGAGATATTTCCTTCAATTTTTGCTATTATATTAAATAAAAATCAAAAAGCAAACTAGAAAGCTATGCTCAAATAAAATCTAAACCGAGTCGGATAGCTTTAAGTACTGTTTTGAGGTTGAAGATACGATTTTTGATAGGAACTCATCAAATAGGTTTACTATCATCAATTTTGGATTTTTAAGCAGTATCAATAAATTGCTTCCTTGTTTTGTCATAATTTTTTTATTTAAAAAATTGACTTTATGACAAGAGTGTGCTATTCTTTTTATGAGAGGTGTATGAATATGATAAATGTATGTGATGTTGGAAAAAGAATAAAAGAACTTAGAATATCTTCAAATCTTACTCAAGATAAGATTGCTGAATATTTGTCTTTGAATCAAAGCATGATTGCCAAAATGGAAAAAGGTGAAAGGAATATCACGTCGGATGTTATTGAGAAACTATCTGCCCTGTTTTGCTGTACGGTTGAATATCTTTTGTTTGGCGAACAAGCTGAACAACAGTGTGTAATATCGTTTAGAAAAAATAAAATAGTAGACCAAGATCTTAAAGTTTTAGCGAAAATCAATAAAATTGTATTGAATCAATTTGAGATAGATCAGCTATTGGAGACAAAATAAATGATTGATAAAATGGATTTAAGTAATAAAGCTTCAAATCTTAGAAAAAAGTTGGGAGCTGACGGTGAAGCGCCGATAGATATTTTTAAATTGGTACAAAAGATAGAGAATTTGACGCTGGTATTTTATGGACTCGGAAAGAATATTAGCGGAGTCTGTTATAAAGGAACTCAGTCAAGTCTCATTGTAATCAATTCAGACATGTCATTAGGAAGACAAGGATTTTCTTTAGCACATGAACTGTATCATCTTTATTATGATGAGGTGAAGAAGAGTTCAGTCAGTCTTATCTTGATTGGTGAAGGAGATGAAACTGAAAGAAAAGCGGATCAGTTTGCTTCATATTTTTTAGTTTCCCCATCTTCACTGTATAGGATGGTTGAGGAAATCAGAGAAAATGCTAATAGAACTCATCTTGAAGTAGAAGATATTATAAAATTGGGTCAGTTTTATGGTATCAGTCATAAAGCTATGTTATATAGATTGCGGAATGATGGATACCTTGATGCAGAAGAAATTAAAAATATGGATATTAGTGTTATAGAGACAGCTTCAAGATTAGGATATGATACAAGTTTATATCGTCCTTTGTCAGAAAGTAAAAAGGAAATGGTATTAGGACACTATATTAAATCGACTGAACAACTTTTAGAAAATAACAGAATTTCGCAAGGGAAGTATGAGGAACTGCTACTAGATGCTTTCAGATATGATATTGTATATGGGCTAGATGAAGAGGGGGAGTTGTCGTTTGACTAGTCGTGTATTTATTGATACAGATTGTATTTCAGCATTTTTATGGGTTGGCACTGAACATCTTTTAGAAAAGCTCTATTCGGGTAAAATTGTTATTCCACAAGAGGTGTATGATGAAATCAATATACCTACAATCCCCCATTTAAAATCTAGGATAGACCAGTTAGTAGCTAAGGGTTCAGCTGAGATTGTGAGCATAGACATTGGAACTGAAGAATACGCATTATATAGAAATTTAACAAGAAATCATGATAGTAACAAGGTTATTGGTAAGGGAGAAGCGGCTTCTATTTCCTTAGCGAAAAAGCATAATGGGATATTAGGAAGTAATAACCTAAGAGATGTTCAACCATATGTAGAAAAATTTTCTTTAGAACATATGACAACAGGAGATATACTGGTTGAAGCCTTTAAAGCGCAATTTATTACTGAACAAGAGGGCAATCATATCTGGAATAATATGCTTAAAAAGAGAAGGAAAATTGGGGCGGCTTCTTTTTCAGACTATCTTCGTGGAAGTGTTCATCAAAATAGACAAAAATAAATTTGGATAAATCGAACTCACTATTCAGTAGGCATATGAGCAATTCGAAGAAGAAAAGTGTCAAATTGAGCCTATAGGAGTAGAAATGAAATAGTAAGTCCTGCATAGGGGATGAGAGAAAAGTTGTCCTTGAAGTTTCCCTGAACTATCAGTCGCATATCAAACGATATGTAGGGTAATGTGAGAAGGGATAGCGAGTAGTTTTTGGTTATTTTATCAAAAAACTTGTATTTTATCATACTGAATGATAAAATGTAATAAAAATGATAGAATAAAGGAAAGCTTTTCTAAAATGTGTATCTCCCCACAGGATTCGTTCTTGTGGGATTTTTTTCGTTAAAGAAAGCGATAAATATTGACTTTTTTAAAGAAAGATGTCATAATTAAGTTGGAAAAAACGTAAAAGTATCACTTTTCTCGTTATCCCGACTCCCAAAACGTCGTTAAACCGCTCGGCAATCCATGGAGACATGGACACATAGTAGTAAGCACGCTATGTGGCTTGGCAGAGCTAAAAACTGTTCCCTTGCGATAAGCCTAATAAGCACAACATAGGGAGTTAGAGAAGCCGACTCTAATCATCCACTTTGGGCAGTAGTGAGAACTGCCCCGTGCTTTTTTTATTTTGAGAAAATATGGAGTTTGTCGTTGAAATTACTTGATTGTATTTTAGATTATCAAGAGAAATTCGATGGAAAAACATGTCAAGTATCAACGAATTATAAGCATTTAGAGACTTTCGAAGTAGATTTTTGCTTGACTGATTTACATCACTTATTTGGCTTGCACAAAATCACACGAGATTATGCTAGTCAAACAATACCTGCTATTCAAGCTGGTGTTTTTATTTTGGAAGAATATAAAAATAATCCCATGTACAACGATGTTATAGAAAGGATATCTTTGTATAGTTTTATCGGTGATATCTTCTATTCTAAGATAACAAGTTGTTGTATCCTAGCCAAAGATTTATCTAAAAACACTATGAAGTTGGACGTCATATTTTTTGAAGATAGAAACAAAAGATCCGCAATTTTAGGTTTACGAAGAGATAAATGTGGAGTGTTTAAACCGGTTACTCTACATTTTACAAGCGCTAAGAAATATGCTAAAGTTCGTAAAACAGATGTGAAAGAAATTAAATGGTTATAAAAAAAACTTTTCGCAGGCTTCGGCTTGCGTTTTTTTGTTTGATAAAATTAAAAAAATGTGCAAAAATAAGTAGAATTGAAAACAGGAAAAAACACCTCCTTTCGATTCGCCAAGCCTCTTCGCAAGGCAATGAGGGGGCGGAGAGACGCGCTCGTCAACAGAAGTATCTCATTGGAAATGTTGCTCACTTTTTTAGTGAGCTTTTTATTTAAGGAATAGGAATGAAAAATAAGAAGTTAAAATTATACTCAATGAAAATCTCTTCAAACCACGTCAACGTCGCCTTGCCGTAGGTATCTTACTGACCAAGCTAGTGATGGACTTAGAATAGGTGATTTGGAGCGCCCTATTGGCTAGGAAATGCTGATCATAGTCCTTTGCTGAGGATAGGGTGTTTCAACACTCAACACTCAACTGTTGACCTAATTGATAGGAAGGGAATTACTATAAAATACTCAGGTTTCCATCATATTTCTTGAAACGATTGTGTAATTAAAATGTAACAATATTGTAACGTTGGCACAAAAAGGTGTTGTACATATATAAATGTAGTATAACTGTTTCGCTATTTGTTAAAAAATAGGATGTATTAAAAGGTTTTATACGTCTGTGCATAAATATATATATTGCCGCTTTTTCTTGTCTTTCCTGACTCTATCTTGTCAGCGAGGGGGTTGATTTGTATGTCAGAAGTGTTAGTATATAGTTGTATATTATCGTCTGTCGGCTTTTTGCGCGCTTTCTAAGCTCGGGGAAGCTCTCAGATGAGGAAAGGATTCACTTATGTTCAAGAAAAAGAATGATGGTAATGGAGAGAAAATTTTCCGTTATTCCATTCGTAAATACCATTTTGGGGCTGCTAGCGTTGCGGTTGCGGCTCTGATGTTCTTTGCAAATGGGGTGCAAGCGCAGGCACCTGCGGTATCTTCGGCAACAGCCAGTGATGTAGTTGCTGGATCTGCTGGAAATTCAGATGGGGAACCACAGGAGTCAGATGGGGAAGAGCCAGAGAAGGTCTCTCAGACTGAACCGTCGGCTGAGCTCCAGTCTACAGGGGAGTCAAACTCTCCAGAGACTAAAACCGAGGACGCTAGTAAGGGGCAGGAAACAGCTGACCTTGCTCCTACCAAACCAGAGACGAAACCAGCTGCTCAAGAAACTTCTCAATCAGAGAGAGAAAAAGAGCAAGACCAGCCCACATCTGTCACTAAAACGACAGAAGCTAAATCACTCCAAGGCAATCTGCAAGCTTTGTTGGAAAAACTAACTCTTAGCTCCATGAAAGCGCTCCACGATGAAGTGGAAGCAGGTCTAGCAGCAGCTAAGGCAGTTTTGGACGACCCAAATGCGACGCAAGAGAAGGTTGATGAGCAAGTCAAACTCATGGGAGACCTGACTCGTCGGGTCAATCAAGCCTTGGAGCCATCGCTACCAAAATTGACAGACTTGGGTGAAGCAAGTTCGACAAATAATAAGCTTGTCGAACCAAACAGAACTGCAACCAAGCAAGCAACTGGCGGCAAGCGTCGTAAAAGAGGTGGGCCAATCGATCTTGAACCAGCTGCAAACCAAGTTAGTCCAACTGATGCAGGAAAGGAAGCAGCACCTGAAGCCAACTCTCAATCTACTCCACGAGAACTCCCAACCTACACCAATACGACAGAAGGTGAGAACGGCGCCTATGGACTAAAAAAGGAATTGGAGGATATCACCAAGGAACTTCGACGGTACGGAGCGTCGGAAGATAAAATCCAAGCAGCAAAAGCAGCAGCTGATAAGTTCAATGAAGCCTTTTCTAAAGGTGATACCATCAGCCAAGAAGATTTTGCGGCTGCCCTAGTCGACCTGAAAAAATCCCGAGACCTCATCGAAGGAGTGCTGGAAGAAAAATATGGAGAAGAGACTACAGGTGGAGGAGTAACCCCGCAACCACGTGATGGTGGCTACTCTGACTTTCGTAATGCTAACTATAGTGGAAGATCTGCAAGGGCGGCAAGAGCTGGCGAAAACTACTCTGCGGAATTTAAAAACGCAAAAGAAAGTTACTTTGAGAAATCAGGCAACAAGGGAAATTCTCCGTATGGTAGGTATACTTATGTCTATTATTCTGATAGAACACCTCGAAATAATGCAACACGACCAGTATCAGAGGCTGAAAATTATATCAAATATACAGTAACATCAACGAGCGATGGATTTCGTTGGCAATTAGAACTTAATAATGGATATAGGACGTTACCAGGTCATTCACAGGTGTGGTTTACTGTACCATCTGGACAAGAGTTCAAACATGGTACAGATGGGATTTCTATCTCTAACCAGGGTGGTGGTACTACAGCATATTCTCCAAATACTAGTGACATTTTATCATTGTTAAAAGTTAGTCAAGCACAATTTGGTAGACAAAAAGAAGGTACTCCACAACATGTTGGAGCTACTAATCGTTTTGGAATTCGTCCACTGCCGGCAGATAATTTGACACAGTTAGCTACTCAAGGACCTAGAGGGACAAATCCCTATCGCAGAGATTATCAGAGCCAAGAGGAACGTAGTAGTGCGGATGAGAAATTTAGAATCATAAATTCTAGTACAGGACGTTTATTTTACTTTGAACTTCCCAATTCTAATCGAAAATATAAAATTACCTTTGAAACAAGAGGGAATAATGATATTAAAAAATTAGTTTATGCAGCTGGCATGAGATTTTTAGATGGTAATGAGTTGCTCCTTGCAAATCAGTGGCATGCCAGAACACGTACTGAAGCAGAAGAAGATGCTATCAAAGAGTTGAACGATGCTAAAACAAATGCAATTAGTGCAATCAATGCGGAAGCTGATAGAAAAAACAGAGAAATCGATAGTGCGAATCTATTACCAGCTGACGTAACTAAGTTGAAACAACAAGTGGAAGCAGCTAAAACGAACGGTACAACCGAAGTTAATAGAGCTACTTCACCACAAGACGTAACAACTAAGAAAGATACAGCAGTTGGTGCTATTACAAGTATTAGCTTAGACGAAGCTAAACGAAATAAAGCAGCTAAAGAGTTGAACGATGCTAAAACAAATGCAATTAGTGCAATCAATGATGATGGCGGTCAAAGCGATGCAAATAACCAAGATCAGCCTACTACTCCAAGCATTCCAGCTCATTCAGGAGATTCGACGGATCAAGCTACTGCTCCATCTGCTCAAGATAGGGAAACAGGAAATGCGACAGCACCAGAGTCTCCACAAGGGCTATCTGGAAGTTCTGTGACGGCTCCAGCTCGTAGCCGTAGAAGTGTAGCTTTCGCTGGAGGCGCTCAATCGAGTCAAGAGAAACAAGTTGATAAATCAGTCTTAAGAGATTTGATTCAAGACTTGGAAACTCGTTTGAAAGACTTGGATGGTATTGATTAATCTGTCATCGACGCTGCTAAGATCATTCTCGGAGAGGGTCAAGAAGCCCTTAGAAATGCTGACTTGACAGAGGCAGGCTTGAAAGAGATGACTGCTAAGGTCAAAGAAGCACTCGAATCCTTGAAAGGCAAGCAAGCGACTAAGGATGAAGAGGAAACGAAAGAAACAAGGAAAGAGCAAGGTCATCTTCCATATGGTACGATGATTGGCAGCCTACTTGCCCTTCTTGGTCTCCTTCTCTTCCTCATCGCTCGTCGTAAGAAAGAGTCAGAACTCAAGAAATTGACCAAGGAATTGACTAAGGTTCTGCAAGAAAGCGACCTTACAAGTGTAGATGCCAAAGTCCTCGACCAAGCACGAGAAGCTCTCGCTCAAGCAGTTGCTTTCCTAGCCAATGAGAAAGAGTCTGACCACACAGAAGATGAGTTGGTTGAGAAACTCAAAGCTGTTCTTGCTCAGTTAAGATAAGCAAAGTTTAGACGAGTTGGAAACTAGCTAGAATAGTGATTGAAAGAATGTTGGAAAAACTCAATTTGAGGTGAACATTCAGAAAATCTTTCTCTGATAAAACGCATAATATCAAGCTTTTTAAGGCAAGGTATTATGCGCTTTTATCATTTTGAAACTTTTTGTTCTATCTTATTTGTGATATTTTTCCCTTATTTCACAAATATTTCATATTTGGATTTTATAATAAGTTATAGTTCAGTTTTTACTATACTTTGATATTCAAATATGTTATACTATGATTATCAAAGTAAATGAAAGGAGTTACGAATATGACGCCAGAAGAAATGTACTTGACAGAGCGATTAGACGTACAGATAGCTCATTTTTTAAAGAAAAGCGTTCAACATCGTAGACGCTATAAGGTATTAAAAATAACAGAAATCGTGGCAGGTTTTCTCATAGCTGTCTTTTGTGCTATTCCTATGCCAGGTGATCGCTACCGTTTGATTTCGGTTGCCTTGTCCAGTTTAGGCTTGCTGTGTGAGGGGATTCTCAATTTGTATAATGCTAAAGAACACTGGATTTCTTACCAAAAAACTGCGCAACTCCTGGAGAGAGAAAAATTCCTCTATCAATGTCAAACGGAGAAATATGCAGGAAAAACCAAGGCTTTTGCTCTATTTGTCAAGACATGCGAAGGTATTATCTCAGAGGAAATCAACCAGTGGGAAAGTATCCAGTCAAAAGAAGTGGCAGCTAGTGCAGATGCTCCAGAGAAAAAAGAATAGGAGGTGGAGGAAATGTCTCAATCCAGCTACCTTTTGCCCTTGCTCTGGTTGAAAAAAGAAGCCGATAAGGAAAAGATGAGTGCGACCCAGTGCCAGATATTTTTCTTTTATTATCAACTGTTTGAACTCTTATTTGCTAGAGAAAGCGACTTGAGAGACTTATGTCTGGGAAGGCAAGGTTTTTATTTCTCGCAGTTAGAGAAAGATTTGCTTTCTGGAGTTTCCCACTTTCTAACAAACTTGGAGGGAAAAGGGACTCTCAAGGCTAATCAAGAAGTATCAGCTCGCAAAGCCCTTTTTCTAGCCTTGACAACTAGCCAGTCAGATTGGCAAGAGTTAGCTCCTGTTTTTGATTTTTATCAGACTATTGGGGGACTTGAACATCCTTCTCTCTTGAGTTCTCAGGACAGACAGCATCTGATGTGGATTTACCAGTCAGCTTTGGAGAAGGATTATAGTGTCAAGGTAATTGGCGACAAGCATTTTGTATTGAAGAGACAAGATGCTACTAAATTGACAGGGCGCCAAACTCAAACTTTGGAAATTCTGAGTCAATCAGAAGACTTGGTCAATCCTGTCTATGTTACATTAGGAGAAAAGGGGGTGCTCTTGCTTGATTAAGAGAGGAGATGTTGTAGCTCTTTATTTGCCTTTTCCGACTATTAGTAGCGATTTGGCTGTGAAGAACCATATGTATATCTGTATTGACAACAGCACGACTAAAAACAAAGAGTTAGTTAAAAATCAGACCTTCAAACCAGCTCTCTTGACCAGACGTTTGGTCAAGAACTTTATGATAGAAGAGCCGGATTTAGCTCGTAATCCTTTTACAAGACCAACCTTGATTGACTTAGATAAGGTATTTATGTTGGATAATACGGTCATTCCGACTTCTTATCTAGCCAGACGGCGACGCAATGTCTCAGAAGAATTGTACGAGGAAGTTTTGGATCACTTAGTCCAACCACGGCTGATTTCGCTGAACAAGTCTGAGTTTATGCAACTCAATCCAGGAACTTATTAGGAGGTAGAAGATGACAAATAAAGCAGTAAATGACTTTATACTAGCTATGGATTATGATAAAAAGAAACTCTTGACCCATCAGGGAGAAAGTATTGAAAATCGTTTCATCAAAGAGGGGAATCAGCTACCCGATGAGTTTGTTGTTATCGAAAGAAAGAAGCGGAGCTTGTCGACAAACACAAGTGATATTTCCGTGACGGCTACCAACGATAGTCGTCTCTATCCTGGAGCACTTCTCGTAGTGGATGAGACCTTGTTAGAGAATAATCCCACTCTTCTTGCGGTCGATCGTGCCCCGATGACTTATAGTATTGATTTGCCTGGTTTGGCAAGTAGTGATAGCTTTCTCCAAGTAGAAGATCCCAGCAATTCAAGTGTTCGCGGAGCGGTAAACGATTTGTTGGCCAAGTGGCATCAAGATTATGGTCAGGTCAATAATGTCCCAGCTAGAATGCAGTATGAAAAAATCACGGCTCACAGCATGGAACAACTCAAGGTCAAGTTTGGTTCTGACTTTGAAAAGACAGGGAATTCTCTTGATATTGATTTTAACTCTGTCCATTCGGGCGAAAAGCAGATTCAGATTGTTAATTTTAAGCAGATTTATTATACAGTCAGCGTAGATGCTGTTAAAAATCCAGGAGATGTGTTTCAAGATACTGTAACGGTAGAGGATTTGAGGCAGAGAGGAATTTCCGCAGAGCGTCCTTTGGTCTATATTTCGAGTGTTGCTTACGGGCGTCAGGTCTATCTCAAGTTGGAAACTACGAGTAAGAGTGATGAAGTAGAGGCTGCTTTTGAAGCTTTGATAAAAGGAGTCAAGGTAGCTCCTCAGACAGAGTGGAAGCAGATTTTGGATAATACAGAAGTGAAGGCGGTTATTTTAGGAGGCGACCCGAGTTCGGGTGCCCGAGTTGTAACAGGCAAGGTGGATATGGTAGAGGACTTGATTCAAGAAGGCAGTCGCTTTACAGCAGATCACCCAGGCTTGCCGATTTCCTATACAACTTCTTTTTTACGTGACAATGTAGTTGCGACCTTTCAAAACAGTACAGACTATGTTGAGACTAAGGTGACAGCTTACAGAAACGGAGATTTACTCTTGGATCATAGTGGTGCCTATGTTGCCCAATATTACATTACTTGGGATGAATTATCCTATGATTATCAAGGTAAAGAAGTCTTGATTCCTAAGGTTTGGGACAGAAATGGGCAGGATTTGACGGCTCACTTCACCACTAGTATTCCTCTAAAAGGGAATGTTCGCAATCTCTCTGTCAAAATTAGAGAGTGTACCGGACTTGCCTGGGAATGGTGGCGTACGGTTTATGAAAAAACCGATTTGCCCCTAGTGCGTAAGCGGACGATTTCTATTTGGGGAACGACTCTTTATCCTCAGGTAGAAGATAAGGTAGAAAATGACTAGGAGAGAAGAACGTTTGCGACAAAAAGAGGCAATGCTCTCTCTGCGAATATCTGAAAGTTTATCTCTTGCCTAGCGATTTCCATTGGAGTATGCTCGTGATGTTAAAATGAGTCTATCAAATAGTGGCTGTAAGAAAAAGTAAAAAGGGTAGTGAAACTCCTTGCTATACAGGGAATTAGCTACCTTTTACTTATTTTAGAAGAGCCGTTGTACTAGTCTAACTTCAGTATCATGTGAAATCAAAAAGAGCATAAATTTCTGTTTCAGGAACACGTAAATTATGGTTTTGTTTAGAAGCTCTTCTATTGACTTCTTAGAATACAACAGCGCCTATAAGAACTGTTGAATTTCAAAGTATTTACTTGAACTATGATACGTCTGGAGTAGACTGTCAACAAAAGGTGCAGTATAATGGTTTTTGTCGCTTATATCTACAACCTCAAAACAGTAGCTTGAGCGGACTTTGTCAAACTTGGCAGAAACTTTCTATTTGCAGATAATGGTCTAGTTTGTTTTTTGAATGTTGATAAGGATGGAAAGGCAAGACCATCTTGGCAACAAAAGTGTCATCCTAGCTTGATTTACTGAATAAAATCTATTTCCTCTAGTGAAAATCGAAAAAACTTGTGTTATAATAAGAAGGATTAAAATGTGAAAAAAGGAGATTCTTAATGGGACGTAAATGGGCCAATATCGTAGCCAAGAAAACGGCTAAAGATGGAGCTAACTCTAAAGTATATGCAAAATTTGGTGTAGAAATCTATGTAGCAGCTAAAAAAGGTGATCCAGATCCAGAATCAAACTCAGCCTTGAAATTCGTTATCGACCGTGCTAAACAAGCCCAAGTGCCAAAACACGTTATCGATAAAGCGATTGATAAAGCAAAAGGAAACACAGATGAAACCTTTACAGAAGGACGTTACGAAGGTTTTGGACCAAACGGTTCTATGTTGATCGTTGATACCTTGACTTCTAACGTTAACCGTACAGCGGCTAATGTCCGTGCAGCCTTTGGTAAAAACGGCGGAAACATGGGTGCTTCAGGTTCGGTTTCTTATCTTTTCGACAACAAGGGTGTTATCGTATTTGCAGGAGAAGATGCCGATGCAGTCTTTGAACAATTGCTAGAAGCAGATGTGGATGTGGACGATGTAGAAGCAGAAGAAGGAACAATCACAGTTTACACAGCGCCAACTGACCTCCACAAGGCTATCGTTGCTTTACGTGAATCAGGTATCCAAGAATTCCAAGTGACTGAATTGGAAATGATTCCTCAGTCAGAAGTGGAATTGTCAGGCGATGACCTTGAAACCTTTGAAAAACTTTACAGCGTCCTTGAGGACGACGAAGACGTACAAAAAATTTACACAAACGTAGACGGCTTCTAATTTAACCTAGAGAGCATGATCCTAAGTGAAAAAATCACTTGGGATTTTTTGAATCAAGAAAATAGTTCTCTAGGAAACTTTTTCTTGACATCTTTTCTGAAAATGGTAAAATAGTTCTCATGAAAACTTATTTAGTTCCTAGGAGAACTAAATGTGATAGTTAGAAAGGAGTTAGTATGGATAAGCCGATGTTAGTCTTTAAGCGTTTTGGTCATCAGATTCATCTCATGGTGCAAAAGGAAGCCAAACGTTGTGGCATTGAATTTATGGGTGGGCCGCAAGGTCAGGTTGTACGTTTTTTGGATAATCGTGAGAAAAACCAAGACTTGGTCTTGATTAAAGATATCGAGCAGGAACTCAATATTACCAAGTCTGTTGCTAGTAATTTGGTCAAGCGTATGGTGCAAAATGGTTTGGTGGAATTGGAGGCGAGTCCTGTTGATAAGCGGGCTAAGTTTGTTCGTCTGACGGACAAAGCACGTTCTCAGATGCAAGAGGTTAAGGCTTTTTTTGAACGCATAGACAAGCAGTTGATGGAAGACATTGATGAAGATGAATTACTGATTTTTGAGAAAGTTCTCGGTCAACTACAGGTAAATATCAAGGGAATAGGAGGAGAGAATAAAGAAATTAGCCAAAAGAATTAGTAGAAAAGAATGGGGGATGATTTTACTAGTCATTCTCTTTACTTGCTTTTCGGTCTATCTAGAGTTGGAAGTGCCGACCTATATCTCGAAAATTACGGATTTGCTAGGTAGTCAAGGAACTAATTTAGATGAGTTGTGGCAGCCGGCAAGCATGATGATGGGAATGCCCTTTCTTGCCTTCTTGTCTTCTTGTCCGTAGTTGCAGTTGGATTTTTTGCATCCCGAGTGGCGGCTTCTTATATTAGTAGGCTGAGAAGTGATATTTTTAACCGAGTTTTGGATTACTCGCAGACAAAGATTAAGAAATTTTCAATTCCTAGCCTCTTGACGCGTACTACCAATGACATTACTCAAGTTCAAATGTTGATTACTATGGGCTTGCAAGTGGTAACGCGTGATCCAATTATGGCTATCTGGGCTATTGGGAAGATTTTAGGTCATTCAGAATACTGACTCTGGGCCGTACTTGTGGCAGTGATTGTCAACGTCCTGATGACGACCGTTTTGATGACGCTAGCCTTTCCAAAACAGTCCTTGATTCAGGGGCTGACAGATAAACTGAACAGTATCACTCGTGAGAGTTTAACAGGTATTCGTGTCGTTCGCGCCTACAATGCTGAAGAATACCAAAATGAAAAATTTGCAGCAGTAAATGATGAATTGACACGCTTGAATTTGTTTGTCAACCGTCTTATGGCTATTTTGAACCCTATCATGATGGGGATTTCAAGTGGTTTGAGTGTGGCGATTTACTGGATTGGGGCCTATGTGATTAACGACGCTGCTCCGATAGCGCGTCTGCCTCTCTTTAGTGACATGATTGTTTTCATGTCTTATGCTATGCAGGTTGTCATGGGCTTCCTTCTCATGGGAGCACTCTTCATCGTTCTTCCCCGAACTATGGTCTCTGCTAAGCGGATTAATCAAGTTTTAGATTTGCATTCTTCTATCCAAAACCCTGCTCAAGTGCAGCTGGCTGATGAAAACCTCAAAGGTCAGGTCGAATTTAAGGATGTGACCTTCCGCTATGCGGCAAATTCGGAGGCAGTTATCGAGCATGTTAGCTTTAAAGCAGAAACTGGCCAAACAGTGGCCTTTATTGGGTCAACAGGTTCTGGTAAATCAACTCTGGTCAATCTGATTCCACGTTTCTACGACGTGTCAGAAGGAGAAATTCTGGTGGACGGTGTCAATGTTCAAGACTATGACTTAAATGATTTGCGCAACAAGGTTGGCTATATTCCACAAAAAGCTGTGCTATTTTCTGGAGATGTCAAGGGCAATCTAGACTTTGGACAGAGTCAAGAAACACCACTTAGTGAGCAAGCTATGTGGCAGGCTCTGGAATTGGCCCAGTCTAAAAACTTTATCGAAGACAAGGAAGCGGGCTTGGCCTCAGAAGTGGCCCAAGGAGGAACCAACTTCTCAGGCGGCCAAAGACAGCGTCTGGCCATTGCGCGTGCCTTGGCTCGGAGGCCAGAAATCCTCATCTTTGATGACTCCTTCTCAGCCTTGGACTACAAGGCAGACCGTGTCCTACGCCAAGAGCTAGCAGAGAAAACCAAGTCTATGACCAAGCTTATCGTTGCACAGCGTATTTCAACGATTATGGATGCAGATTTGATTTTGGTCTTGGATCAAGGAAAAGTCGTGGGACAAGGCACCCACAAGGAACTTCTAGCTAATAACGAAGTTTACCAAGAAATTGCCTATTCACAACTATCGAAGGAGGAATTGGAACATGGAAAATAAGAAAATGTCTCTTTTGAAACAGAGTAAACCCTATCTTGCAGGCCTCCAGTTTGCCCTTCTGATAGCCTTTCTAGCAACAATCGTATCCAATATCATTACTGTATATGGTCCAACCCGCATCAAGGAAATGACTAATATTATTGCCAGTGGTCTAGAAACAAGTGTGGATGTCGCGGCGGTTGCGGCTATTGGTGGTTTTTTGGCCGTCATCTATGTGATTGGACTCCTATCAAATTATTTGCAGGCCTTTCTGTTTACAACAGCCATTCAACGTTTTTCAGAGCGTTTAAGAAGAGCCATTGCAGAGAAAATCAATAGCCTACCATTGGGATATTTTGATGGACACTCTCAGGGGGATACTTTGTCTCGTGTAACCAATGACGTTGACACTGCAGCTCAGTCCCTTAATCAAAGTCTGGGAACAGTTCTTTCATCTAGTTTATTGGTTTTAGCAGTCTTGGTAACCATGTTTGGGATGAACTGGATTTTAGCCTTGGTGACGGTTGTTTCAACCCTTATTGGTTTTGTTTTCGTGTCCGTCTTTATGGGCAAATCCCAGGGCTTCTTTAAGAGTCAGCAACAAGATTTGGCAGCTGTCAATGGTTATGTGGAGGAAATGTACTCTGGCCATAATGTGGTGACTAGTTATAATGCCATCGAGAGCACGAAAGAAGAATTTGCGACATTAAACCATCGTCTGTATGATAGTATCTGGAAATCTCAGTTTATTTCAGGGATTATGATGCCGATTATGATGTTTATTGGGAACTTTAGCTATGCCCTAGTGATTATTGTTGGTGCGGCCTTGGCTCTGAATGGGCAGATTAGTATCGGGATTATCGTTGCCTTTATGGCCTATGTTCGTATCTTTTCTCAGCCTCTTTCACAAATCGCTCAGGGGATTACTAGTCTTCAGCAGGCTAGTGCAGCCATGGGACGTGTCTTCGAATTCCTAGCTGAAGAGGAAATGGAAGACGAATCCCATAAAGAAAGACAACTGATCGATATGAAAGGTCAAGTGGTCTTTGATCGAGTTTCCTTTGGTTACACACCAGAGCGAACTATCATCCATGACTTTTCTGCGATTGCTCATGCAGGTCAAAAGGTTGCCATTGTCGGCCCGACCGGAGCTGGTAAGACAACTATTGTCAATCTTTTGATGAAGTTCTATGAGATTGATAAGGGAAGTATCCGTATCGATGGTGTGGATACCAAGGATATGAAGTGTTCGGAAGTACATGATGCCTTTTCAATGGTCTTGCAGGATACTTGGCTCTTTGAAGGAACCATTCGCGACAATCTTACCTATAACCAAACAGGTATTAGTGATGAGCGCGTGATCGAAGCCAGCAAGGCTGTAGGGATTCACCACTTTATTATGACCCTACCAGATGGTTACGATACCATCTTGGACGATACAGTGACCTTGTCTGTCGGGCAAAAACAACTCTTGACCATCGCTCGTGCTTTGTTGAAAGATGCACCGCTCTTGATTTTAGATGAGGCGACCTCTTCTGTCGATACTCGGACGGAGGAATTGATTCAGAAAGCTATGGATCGTTTGATGGAAGGTAGAACTTCCTTTGTCATCGCCCACCGCTTGTCTACTATCCGAAATGCTGATCTTATTCTCGTCATGAAAGATGGCAATATCATCGAGCAAGGAAATCATGATGAGCTAATGGCGCAAGCTGGTTTATACGCTGACCTTTATAACAGTCAGTTTACAGAAGACGAAGCAGAAGAATAAACCCAAAGAAGGCTTGACGGTCTTCTTTTTCTGCACTATACTAGAAGACAAGTGCTTCCCTATAAGCAAAATTTGAGTAAGTGATGAGAAAATATATGAAAAATTATCAAGAATGGTATGGCCACGTTGCTAGTAACATTAAAAATAAGCCCTTTCTTCTGAGCTTATTAAGAACTTTCAATCGGTTCATGACGGTAGTTATGCCTATGATTTATCTGACCTTGTTAGCCACTACCTATTTCCAAGAAGGACTTGGGACACAGGTCGGAATCTATTTGTTTATTCCAGCGTCAGGTTTTGTGATTTTGTCCTTTCTTCGTAAGAAAATCAATGCTCCTAGGCCTTATGAGGAATGGGATATTAAACCCTTGCTTGACAGAGATAGTCCTGGTCAGTCTATGCCCAGTCGTCATGTCTTTTCAGCAACCATTATCTCCATGGCTTGCTTGCATGCTAGTCTAACTATGGGGATGATTTGTTTGACATTATCAGCCTTCCTCGGTCTAGTGAGAGTCTTAGGGGGAGTGCATTATCCCAAGGATGTAGTGGTTGGTTATATTTGTGGTCTTGTGTGGGGTGTGATTTTCTTTCTATTTTGACTTGTATGTTAAGTTGGTCCTACAACCACTTACTGGTTTAAAGTAACCACTTGCTTTTTTGCTCTTGTTTTCTTATTTTAGCTTTGATATAGTAGAGTCAGAAAGGAGATGGAATGAAGTTACGAATCGAAATTGACAGCAATTTAGAGGAAACTGAAATTGTCATCAAGGCAGCGGCTTTGACAGATGAGATTGCGGATTTACAGCGCCTCTTGCAAGAATCCAAGTCTCCTCGGTTGATTTTTTACAAGGGGACGGGTGAATATTATCTGGACTTGTCGGAAATTCTCTTCTTTGAGACGGAAGGCAGCAAGATTTATGCCCATACCCAGAAAGATGCCTACGAGGTTCGGCTTAAACTCTATGAGTTAGAGGCTATCCTTCCTCGCTATTTTAGTCGGGTATCCAAGTCAACGATCGCTAATATTCGGCAAGTCTATTCGGTGGACAAGTCCTTTTCAGGAACGGGCACCATTTCCTTTTATCAGACCCACAAGGAGGTTCATGTGTCACGGCATTACCAATCCCTCCTAAAAGAAAATCTAAGAAACTTGAGGTAAGAAGATGAAAAAGAAAGCATTTGGTATTGTGTTGCTTATTTTTGCAGCTTTAATATTAGTACAAGGAAATTTTGGAATTCCTTCTCTTGGAGGGCAAATTTGGCCCTTGATTGGTATTGCTTTTTTTGCCTACCAATCAGTTGGAGCTTTGTTGCGTCGCCACTTAACCTCAGCCTCTTTTACATCTCTAGTAGCCTTAATGATTGCTGACCACTTTTATGATATTTTACCGATTCCAAATCAGACACTAATCTGGGCAGGAGTTCTAATCGTTCTCGGAGTAAATATGTTGACTCATTCTAACAGAACTTGGAATGGGAAAAAATGGTGGTATGATGGTAAAAAGACCATTCTAACAGATAAGGAAGTTGCTTTTGGTACAGGGACTTTCTACAAGCAAGATCAAGATCTTGTAGACGACCAAGTTGAAGTTGGTTTTGGGAATGCCAAGATATATTATGACAATGCAGAGATGTTAGGTGATTTTGCTACTCTGGATATCGAAGTTGGTTTTGGCAATGCAGTTATCTATGTTCCCCAACATTGGAGAGTTGATTTGAAGGTGGAAACTTTCTGTGGTGTAGCCAAGGCAGATACTTCTCTAGCCCCAACCAGCAAAACCTTGATTATCCGTGGGGATGTGGCTTTTGGGAAATTGGGAGTTGTCTACGTTAAATAAAAAATCTTCACTTCAATCATCAAAATAGGCGTACTAAGAGTAGGAAATTGATGCCTTGCTCTGATTTCAGTTCTATGGTTGTTAGACTTTAAAAAATGAAATGTTGCCTTTAAAAGTTGTATATTTTTCGATATTTTGGCTCTTACGTTTGATGTATCTATGTCCTACAGCGTGGATGATGTAGTGTAAAATGCTTTAAAAAAATGAATGATATTGGACAGTTTTTTGAACTTTTAATTGCTCAAGAGCCATGAAAGCAAGCGTTTGGGTTTATGACAAGGGAGATTGGTATTATGTAAGTTCTTCTGGTGCCATGCTAGCGAATGATTGGGTCAAAGATAATGGCAAGTGGTATTATCTAGCTTCATCAGGTAAGATGCTTCGCAATACCTATACGCCTGATGGTTACTACGTTGGCAACTCAGATGCCTGGCAATAAGAATAATACTCTTCGAAAATCTCTTCAAACCAAGTCAGCTTCATCCACAACCTCAAAACAGTATTTTGAGCTGACTTCGTCANNCTTTGAGCAACCTGCGGCTTTAGTATAAGAAGTCCTTTTCCTTAAAGGAAGAGGCTTTTTACTTGCTTTTCTGCTGCTTCCTCATTTGTCCTAAAGCCTTTTTTGTGTTAAAATGAATGGTATGAAAGCTAAAAAAATGTGGATGGCAGGCTTGGCTCTGTTTGGTATTGGGAGCCTTGCCCTTGCTACGAAAAAAGTTGCAGATGACCATAAGCTCAGGAAGACTCAGGAAGAGTTGACAGCGATTGTGCGAGACCATTTTTCAGACATGGGGGAAATTGCTACCCTCTATGTTCAAGTCTATGAAAGCAGTCTAGAGAGCTTGGTTGGTGGCGTCATTTTTGAAGATGGCCGTCACTATACCTTTGTCTATGAAAATGAAGACCTAGTCTATGAGGAGGAAGTTTTATGATACAACCAGCAAGTTTAGAAGAATTAGCATCCTTAGTAGAAAAAGATGGCAAGAAGGTCTTTCTTTTTGTGGCGGACTGGTGTGGCGATTGTCGTTATATCTATCCTGCCTTACCAGAAATTGAGGAGACCAATCCAGAGTTCACCTTTATTCGTGTGGACCGAGACCAGTATATGGATTTGGCCAAACTCTGGGATGTTTACGGCATTCCTAGCCTTGTTGTTCTAGAAAAGGACAAGGAAATCGGTCGTTTTGTCAATCGCGACCGTAAAAGCAAGCAACAAATTAACGACTTTTTAGCAGGATTGAAATAGGAGAAAAGAGAAACAATGATTTTTACATATAACAAAGAACATGTCGGTGATGTCCTTATGGTCATCGTGAAAAATAGCGGAGATTCCAAACTGGACGTGGAGCGCAAAGGCAAGGTAGCCCGTGTTTTTCTCAAAGATAATGGGGAAACAGTGGCTTGGAATATTTTCGAAGTTTCAAGTTTATTTGAAATTGCAGAGCGCGGCCAAGTCTTTTTGACAGATGAGCAAGTCGCTCGTTTGAACCAAGAGTTGCAGGCGGAAGGTTTTACAGAAGAAATTGTTAATGATAAGGAACCTAAGTTTGTTGTCGGTGAAATTGTTGAGATGGTAGCCCATCCAGATAGTGACCACCTCAACATCTGCCAAGTTGCAGTCGCAAGTGACAAGACAGTACAAATCGTTGCAGGGGCTCCCAATGCGCGTGTCGGGTTGAAAACCATTGTGGCTCTTCCAGGAGCTATGATGCCAAAAGGCAATCTTATTTTCCCAGGCGAACTTCGTGGTGAAAAGAGTTTTGGCATGATGTGCAGTCCTCGTGAATTGCATCTGCCAAATGCTCCACAAAAACGTGGGGTGCTTGAATTATCAGAAGACCAAGTTGTCGGAACACCATTCGACCCAGCTAAACACTGGACTGCCTAAGAAGTTGTTAGTATCTGATAGACCAGATAGAAGGAAATAAGATGGCAAAAAATGTAGTGATTACAGGAGCGACATCAGGTATTGGTGAAGCAATTGCGCGTGCTTATCTGGAGCAGGGTGAGAATGTCGTTCTAACTGGACGACGGACAGACAGATTAGAAACTCTTAAGTCGGAGTTTTCAGCAATCTATCCAAATCAAACAGTTTGGACTTTTTCACTAGATGTGACGGATATGGCCATGGTCAAGACTGTCTGCTCCGATATTCTAGAAACGATAGGTCAGATTGATATATTGGTCAATAACGCTGGACTAGCTCTTGGCTTGGCACCCTATCAGGACTATGAAGAGTTGGATATGTTGACCATGCTGGATACCAATGTCAAAGGTTTAATGGCAGTCACTCGCTCTTTCTTGCCAGCAATGGTAAAAGCCAATCAAGGACATATCATCAATATGGGGTCAACCGCAGGAATTTATGCCTATGCTGGTGCCGCTGTTTACTCAGCTACCAAGGCTGCGGTTAAGACCTTTTCGGATGGACTGCGAATTGATACCATCGCAACGGATATCAAGGTGACGACCATTCAGCCTGGAATTGTTGAAACAGATTTTTCTACAGTGCGTTTTCACGGTGATAAAGAACGAGCTGCGACGGTTTATCAGGGAATCGAAGCCTTGCAGGCACCAGACATCGCAGACACAGTAGTCTATGTGACCAGTCAACCTCGTCGTGTTCAGATTACAGATATGACCATCATGGCCAATCAACAAGCGACAGGTTTCATGGTTCATAAAAACTAAAAAATTTTCTCGAAAAGTTACAAATTTCTGTAACTTTTTTTGATTTCCTACGAATAGATAAGTAGGAGGAAAAAATATGTATAATAAAGTTATCATGATTGGACGTTTAACGTCTACACCAGAATTGCACAAAACCAACAATGACAAGTCAGTAGCGCGAGCAACTATCGCTGTGAACCGTCGTTACAAAGACCAAAACGGGGAACGTGAAGCTGATTTTGTTAATATGGTTCTATGGGGCAGACTAGCAGAAACCTTGGCAAGCTATGCAACCAAAGGTAGTCTTATTTCTGTGGATGGAGAATTGCGTACCCGTCGCTTTGAGAAAAATGGTCAAATGAACTATGTGACTGAAGTACTTGTTACTGGATTCCAACTCTTGGAAAGTCGTGCTCAACGTGCCATGCGTGAAAATAATGCAGGTCAAGACTTGGCAGACCTAGTCTTGGAAGAGGAAGAATTGCCATTTTAAGAATTAAAAAGTCTGAGTTGGTCTCAGGCTTTTTATCTTGAGAAAGTCAGACTTTTTTCTTGACTATTTCTGACCAAGTGATACAATAGAATTATGAATTAGCACTCAAGTTCAAAGAGTGCTAATAATATCTATCTTATTATGGAGGAAATCAGATGTTGAAACCATTAGGGGACCGTGTGGTCTTAAAAATCGAAGAAAAAGAACAAACTGTTGGAGGCTTTGTCCTTGCAGGCTCAGCCCAAGAAAAAACCAAAACAGCTCAAGTTGTGGCTACTGGACAAGGTGTTCGTACCTTGAACGGTGACTTAGTTGCTCCAAGTGTTAAAGCTGGAGACCGTGTCTTGGTTGAAGCTCACGCAGGTCTTGATGTCAAAGATGGCGATGAGAAGTACATCATCGTTGGCGAAGCTAACATCTTGGCTATCATTGAAGAATAGAAGGAGAAAGTAAGTATGTCAAAAGAAATTAAATTTTCATCTGATGCTCGTTCAGCCATGGTCCGTGGTGTCGATATCCTTGCAGATACTGTTAAAGTAACTTTGGGACCAAAAGGTCGTAATGTCGTTCTTGAAAAATCATTTGGTTCACCCTTGATTACCAATGATGGTGTGACCATTGCCAAAGAAATTGAATTAGAAGATCATTTTGAAAATATGGGTGCCAAGTTAGTATCAGAAGTAGCTTCTAAAACCAATGATATCGCAGGTGACGGGACTACGACTGCAACAGTCTTGACCCAAGCTATCGTCCGTGAAGGAATCAAAAACGTCACAGCAGGTGCCAATCCAATCGGTATTCGTCGTGGGATTGAAACAGCAGTTGCCGCAGCAGTTGAAGCTTTGAAAAACAACGCCATCCCTGTTGCCAATAAAGAAGCTATCGCTCAAGTTGCAGCCGTATCTTCTCGTTCTGAAAAAGTTGGTGAGTACATCTCTGAAGCAATGGAAAAAGTTGGCAAAGACGGTGTCATCACCATCGAAGAGTCACGTGGTATGGAAACAGAGCTTGAAGTCGTAGAAGGAATGCAGTTTGACCGTGGTTACCTTTCACAGTACATGGTGACTGATAGCGAAAAAATGGTGGCTGACCTTGAAAATCCGTACATTTTGATTACAGACAAGAAAATTTCCAATATCCAAGAAATCTTGCCACTTTTGGAAAGCATTCTCCAAAGCAATCGTCCACTCTTGATTATTGCGGATGATGTGGATGGCGAGGCTCTTCCAACTCTTGTTTTGAACAAGATTCGTGGAACCTTCAACGTAGTAGCAGTCAAGGCACCTGGTTTTGGTGACCGTCGCAAAGCCATGCTTGAAGATATTGCCATCTTAACAGGCGGAACAGTTATCACAGAAGACCTTGGTCTTGAGTTGAAAGATGCGACGATTGAAGCACTTGGTCAAGCAGCGAGAGTAACTGTGGACAAAGATAGCACTGTTATCGTAGAAGGTGCTGGAAATCCTGAAGCGATTTCTCACCGTATTGCAGTTATCAAGTCTCAAATCGAAACCACAACTTCTGAGTTTGACCGTGAAAAATTACAAGAACGCTTGGCGAAATTGTCAGGTGGTGTAGCGGTTATTAAGGTCGGCGCTGCAACTGAAACTGAGTTGAAAGAAATGAAACTCCGCATTGAAGATGCCCTCAACGCTACTTGTGCAGCTGTTGAAGAAGGAATCGTTGCAGGTGGTGGAACAGCCCTTGTAAATGTTATCCCAGCCGTGGCTGATTTGGAATTGACAGGAGACGAAGCAACAGGACGCAATATTGTTCTCCGTGCTTTGGAAGAACCTGTTCGTCAAATCGCCCACAATGCAGGATTTGAAGGTTCAATCGTTATCGATCGTTTGAAAAATGCTGAAGTTGGTACAGGCTTCAACGCAGCAACTGGCGAGTGGGTCAACATGATTGAAGAGGGAATCATCGACCCAGTTAAAGTGAGCCGTTCAGCTCTTCAAAATGCAGCATCTGTAGCCAGCTTGATTTTGACTACGGAAGCAGTTGTAGCCAATAAACCAGAACCAGTAGCTCCGGCTCCGACAATGGATCCAAGCATGATGGGCGGCATGATGTAAGCTTTCTATAGAAAACAACTTATAAAAAACACAAAAGGAGGGAATGCCTACCCCTCCTTTTTATGCTATTCACTTCTAAATTGATTTGAGCTCTCCTAATTTATATGATAAAATAAGACTAGAAAAAGGAGAATAACATGATCGATGTAGAAGAAATTCTGAGCAAGATGAACCCCAATCAGAAGATTAATTATGACCGTGTCATGCAGAAGATGGTACAAGTATGAGAGAAAAATGAGCATCGGCCAACCATTCTCATGCATGTTTGCTGCGCCCCTTGCAGTACCTATACCCTAGAATATTTGACCAAGTATGCAGATGTGACCATCTATTTTACAAATTCTAATATCCATCCTAAGGCAGAATACCATAAGCGTGCCTATGTTACTAAGAAATTTGTCAGTGATTTCAATGAGAGGACAGGAGATGTGGTTCAGTACCTAGAGGCTCCCTATGAACCAAATGAATAACGTAAGTTAGTCAGAGGACTGGAAGAAGAGCCTGAAGGTGGCGACCGTTGCAAGGTTTGTTTTGACTACCGACTGGATAAAACAGCGCAAGTGGCTATGGACTTGGGCTTTGACTACTTTGGTTCAGCCTTGACCATCAGTCCTCATAAGAATTCTCAAACCATCAATAGCATCGGAATCGATGTGCAAAAAATTTACACGACCCACTATCTTCCCAACGATTTCAAGAAAAATCAAGGCTACAAACGTTCAGTAGAGATGTGTGAGGAGTATGATATCTATCGTCAATATTATTGTGGCTGCGTCTATGCAGCCCAAGCCCAGAATATTGACCTGGTTCAAGTTAAGAAGGACGCCACAGCTTTCTTGCTGGATAAGGATGTTGAAAAAGATTATTCCCATATCAAATTTACAGTTACGAAATTAGATATATAAATGAAAACTTGCCTCAAGGTAGGTTTTTTGCTAGTAGAAAAGCGATAGACAGAAATTGCTGGACCAATCTTTGAATTTCTAGTCCAAGGCTTGTGAGTCTTCAACAAGCCTTGGACTCTTAAAAAAATGAAGTTTTGCTCAAAAGAGCTTTTTAAATTAAAACGAGCAATTATCAGTTCAAATCTGTTTCAAAAGAAGAACGGATAAATTAATTGATGCTTGGTTTTTGAGTTAGGAAGTTAAGCATGCTAAACTGAGTCGTAGGAATAAATTTCTTTATAGAAATGTGTTACAACTCTGCTATAACGGAATATTCCTTTTTTGCATTTATACAACTTATTTAACACTATCTTTATTCTTGTGATATAATGTCAAATTATAGAGTGGAGGTCGTTTAAAATGATTGATAAAGTAATTGAACAATATAAAAGTCATGATAATCTTGATATTCGAGTAGAATTGCATAAGAAGTATTCAAAAAATAAATTGGGATTTAATAATTGGATATTTTCTAACTACCAAATCACTGATGAAGTAAAGGTTCTAGAATTAGGATGTGGTACAGGAGAACTGTGGAAAAGCAATAGTGATTCTATAGATAAAATGAAGCAGTTGATTGTTACAGATTTTTCTAAAGATATGGTAAAATCAACGAAGTCAGTGATTGGAAATAGAGACAATGTCAACTATGAGATAATGGATATTCAAAAGATTTCTTTTGAGAATGAAACGTTTGATATTGTTATTGCTAATATGCTTCTACATCATGTGAATTATATTCCTAGAGCGCTATCTGAGGTGAATAGAGTCTTAAAAACAGGAGGTGTTTTTTACTGTGCTACATTTGGTGAAAATGGAGTTGTAGATTATTTGGCAAATTTATTTAAAGATGAGGTTAATCAAGATTTAGAAAATAAAACGTTTACTTTACAAAATGGTAAAAGGTACCTGAGTAGGTGTTTTAACTCTGTCGATACATTACTCTATGATGATGAGTTACAGGTAACTAGTATAGATGACCTAGTTAAATACATCCAATCGTTTAAAGGAATTTCAGAAATAGGTTCACTAGAAGAGGAAATAATACGTAAAAGATTGGAAAGTGAGTTTAATAATGGTATGTTGATCATTCCTAAAGAATATGGTATGTTTATCGCTCGAAAAGAAAGTTAAGGGAATGAAAGTGTGAAAAATTACGGAGAAGCTTTTCGATATTTTAGAAAATTAAACGGATATTCTTTAGAGTATGCTGCAGCTGATTCTATATCAAAATCTCAACTTTCTAGATTTGAAAGGGGAGAAAATGAAATTTCTCTTTCAACGTTTTTTGAATTATTATCAAATATCAATGTTTCGATAGAGAATTTTTGTAATCACCTAGAACATTATAAAAGATCGGAACGTGATGATTTTTTGGTTAATTTATCTCCGAATTTTTATAGTTTGAATACTAAAGGGTTGGAGGAAATAAAAAATGAGCAACAAAAACTTTTTGAGAAGAGTGGGGAAAAAACTTATAAAATAAATACAATAATGGTTCAGGGATTATTAAATCAGATAGATTGTAATCATGTAGTTAGTAGAGATGATCTAAATTTAGTATATGACTATTTATTCCAAAAGGAACGATGGGAGTCCTATGAGATAACACTGATTGGTAATTTATATCATCTTTTTGAAATAGATTATATTTACAGAGTTGGAAAAGAAATACTAGAGCGTACACATTATTACGAAAAAATCGGTAAGAATAGAAATTTAGTTGTGTCAGCTTGTTTAAATTTTTGGTTCTGTTGCCTTGAAAATTCACATCTAATATATGCAGACTACTTTGAAATGAAATTAAAAAAATTATTAAAAGATGACACAAAAGTTTTTGAAAAATCTACATTCAAATTTGTAAAAGGATATAAAATATATCTGACTGAATCTAAAGAATCTGGAATTAAACAAATGAACGATGTCATAAAATATTTTGAGTTTATTGAATCTAAAAGTATTGCTTTATATTTTCAAAAACGATTAAATGAGCTGGTAGATTAAATACCATTTTCTCTGTCGAGATATTGTTTTTAAAATGTTGTACCAAGTGATTGATGCTATGTGGAAATAAAAAAATACGAAGTTGACCTGTATTTTTTATACTAATCATCTTCGTATTTTTTGTATTAAACGATATAAGTTTGTTGTAAACTTACAAGGAACAGAGACATTAAAAAATAACAGTATATCTATTTGTTTTATATATTTTACGAATTCTGCATAAATCTCTTTCTAGTAAGGTGTTGTAACTCTGCTATAATGGATTTATTCCTTTTTGTTTTTACACAATTTATTTTACACTACCAAAAAAACAAGGTCAGGATTTTGTTCCTGACCTTTGACAACTTTACCGATTCTTTAGTTCTACATAGCGCTTGTACCAAATGTTTACATAGGCTTCTGAGAAAGGACCACGTCCATTGTTAATCCAATCAACAAGAATTTTGACATGTTCTTTTAAAATATAGTCCAAATCATCAGAATAATTCATTTTGCGTTTGTGACGCTCGTACTCTTCAACGTCCAAGAGACGTTTTTCCCCATCTGTAAAAATTTTAACATCCAAATCGTAATCAATATACTTCAGTGCTTCTTCATCCAGATAGTAGGGGCTAGCCATATTGCAATAGTAAGAAGTTCCATTATCACGAATCATGGCAATGATATTAAACCAATATTTCTTGTGAAAGTAAACAATAGCCGGTTCTCGAGTGACCCAACGACGACCATCACTTTCGGTAACAAGTGTATGATCGTTGACACCAATAATGGCGTTTTCTGTTGTTTTTAGTACCATGGTGTCCCGCCAAGTTCGGTGGAGACTCCCATCATGCTTATAACTTTGAATTGTAATAAAGTCGCCTTCTTTTGGAAGCTTCATAACTAACCAACTTTCTACAATTTATAAGTTTATCATTTACTATTGTACCATAAAATTACCTAAAATCTGTGAATTTCACTTGGAAATATTAAAGATATTCTCTAAGAGCGCTTGCTATATCCGAAAAATCGTAGCCCTTTCGTGCTAAAACTTGAGTTAAACGCTGCTTCAGTTCGTATCCTTCATACTTTCGAGCATACTTAGTATATTGCTTATCAAGTTCCTTGAAGATGAGTTCTTGAGTCGTTTCTTGGTCAATTTGGCTATCTAAGTCGTCAAAGGCAATTTTAGCATCAGAATAAGAGAAGCCCTTGTTAGTCAAGCTCTGGATAATCTTATCTTGCAGGGCACGAGCTGGAAGTTTTCCCTCATATTTTTTCAATAGTTTATTAGCTACACGTTGAGCAACTTCAGAAAAATCAAATTCTTTCAAGTTCTCTTCTATAGTAGATTTTGAAATCCCTTTTTGAGCTAGTTTCTGAGTCAGCACATAAGGACCCTTGTCTCCTGACAGTTGATTAGCATTGATGCTAGCATAAGCGTATTGGCTATCATTGATCCACTTATCTTCTTTAAGATTAGCAATGACTTGAGAAACGATGTTTTCATCAATATCGTATTTTTTTAGATATTCTCTGACCTCTTTTTCAGTGCGTGCTTTAAAGGATAAATGGTAGAGAGCCAGATTCTTACCATAAGAAAATTGAGCAAAGTCCTGAATCTCTTTCAATTCCTCTTGGCTTATCACCTTATCTCTCGATAACATAAAACGAACAATTGTGTCTTCGGTGATATAGCATTTGTCGCCATTATCAAGCTCCATCAGATAGAGTCTTTTTTTCTTTTCAAGTTTTGTGATTTTCATAATTTCCTTTCATCTAAATGCTTCGAAAGCTGCAACAAGTCGGAGTTTATCCATATCTACATATTCTCTACCGTAATAGTCGAGAAATAATTCAGCATACGTAGCATCTTGTAGGTTGTAATGAAGGGACCAAATTGCCCAAAAGAGGTCGATATGTCGGTCACTAAAACCAGCCAATCCCAAGTCAATAAAGCAAGAAAAATGCGAGGCATCCTTCAAGATGAAATTTGGCAGGCAGGCATCTCCATGAATAAAAGCATCAGCTTTGAGAAGGTGACCTTTCTCTTGTATTAGTTGGTAAGCTTCTTCACGACTGTGAATATGAAATTGAGGCAGAAGAGTCTTGTTATAAAAAGTCCCCTTCTGATAGTTGTTTAAGGCTTTTTCTTTATAACGCTTCAGATGATTTTCCGACGGAAAAGATTGTGGTTTAAGACTGTGAAGTTTGTTTAATGCTTGAGCTAGGGTTTGACAGAGTTTTTCGGGTTGATTTAAAAAATCGAGAGCATTTCTGCCAATGGCTTCTTTGGTCAGAAGGAAGTCCTTTTTTGCTGATAAATAGGTAATCACTGGAGTTCCCAATCCTTCAGTTTCGAACCAATTTGCAATCTTAGCTTCTTGAGCTAATCTGCCTTTTTGATCTATTTTTAAATAGTAACCTGAATCTATATATAGGACAGTTGCACTTGAATGAGAAGAACTATCAGAGAGATTAGCTCCCTTGATATAGCTTCGTAATTGTTCAGGGAAATCTAGTATACTAAAGCGAGGTGTTTTTGAATTCATGCTTTTATTGTAACATATTCTTAAATATCTTAGAAACTCCATGGTATAATAGACCTATGAATCTAAAAATAAAACAAAAAATACCATTAAAAATCAAGCGCATGGGAATTAATGGTGAGGGAATCGGCTTTTACCAAAAAACATTAGTCTTTGTACCCGGTGCTCTCAAAGGCGAAGATATCTATTGTCAGATTACTTCTATTAAACGTAACTTTGTTGAAGCGAAATTATTAAAGGTCAACAAAAAGTCTAAATTCCGCGTTGTGCCAGCTTGTACTATTTATAATGAGTGCGGAGGCTGCCAAATCATGCACCTGCATTATGATAAGCAGCTGGAGTTCAAGACGGACTTGCTTCATCAAGCGCTGAAAAAATTTGCTCCTGCAGGATATGAAAACTATGAAATTCGTCCAACTATTGGAATGCAGGAACCAAAATATTACCGAGCTAAGTTACAATTTCAGACTCGAAAATTTAAGAATCAGGTCAAGGCGGGCTTATATGCACAAAACTCTCACTATTTAGTAGAGTTGAAAGACTGCCTGGTACAAGACAGGGAAACCCAAGTGATTGCTAATCGTCTAGCGGAATTACTTACTTATCACCAGATTCCAATCACAGATGAGAGAAAAGTTCTAGGTGTTAGGACTATTATGGTCCGACGAGCAAGAAAGACTGGACAGGTTCAGATTATTATTGTTACAAATCGTCAGCTTAATTTAACCCAACTAGTAAAAGATTTAGTTAAAGATTTCCCAGAAGTTGTGACAGTAGCTGTGAATACAAATACAGCTAAAACCAGTGAGATTTATGGTGAAAAGACAGAGATTATCTGGGGACAAGAGAGTATTCAAGAAGGTGTACTCGATTATGAATTTTCACTATCTCCTCGAGCTTTCTATCAACTAAATCCTGAACAAACAGAAGTTCTTTATAACGAGGCGGTAAAAGCCTTGGATGTAAATAAAGAAGACCATTTGATTGACGCTTATTGTGGAGTTGGAACAATTGGATTTGCCTTCGCAAAGAAAGTTAAAACACTCAGAGGTATGGATATTATTCCAGAAGCTATTGAAGATGCCAAGCGAAATGCTAAAATAATGGGATTTGACAATACACATTACGAAGCAGGAACAGCGGAAGATATTATTCCTCGTTGGTACAAGGAAGGCTACCGAGCAGATGCTCTGATTGTGGACCCACCACGTACAGGTCTGGATGATAAGTTATTAGATACTATTCTTACCTATGTACCAGAAAAAATGGTTTATATTTCTTGTAATGTTTCGACTTTGGCAAGGGATTTGGTACGCTTAGTAGAAGTCTATGATCTTCATTATATCCAGTCGGTCGATATGTTCCCACATACAGCTCGAACGGAAGCAGTTGTAAAATTAATTAAAAAATTTTAAAAAAGTAGTGTCAATCGAAAGTGATGATGCCCCAAAAAATGGTGAGATTGAGGGCAATTATTTTGCTTTCATTTGACACGAGGAACCCTTGAAGCAGTTTTGTCAGCTAAACCAAGGCTAATCTTAGCCTTGGCTTGTCAGCCTAACAGCATCAAGCCTCTTATCAAATGAAATCGAGTACTAGCTATAAGCTAGTTAAACCATCTAATTTTTAGGAGGGCTGGGTGGCTAACTTCATTATAGAACTTTCAATTATCACATTCGAATTACATTTTATTTTGGAAAACGTTTCCTTTGTTTTCAAATTGTTAAAAAAGTGGTACAATATAGGATAGCTTACTATTATCTGAATCAGCTGATTTGGAGAGAAAGGATTCATTTTGAAATCAATAGGCTTTATTGAAAAGCTGATAGGGTTGTCTAGTAAAGAGCTGATTTTATTGGGAATTATCCTGAGTATCTTTTTGCCCTTTTATCTTTTTGTAGTTGTATTCTGTTTATATATTATCAGTTTGATTTTTACAGGAGATATGAAAAGTATTCTTCAGAAAATGGGGGAGCATCCGATGCTGCTTCTTTTTCTTGGCTATAGTACTGTTATATCCATTCTTGCACAAAATTGGATGGGTCTTGTGGCTTCAGTAGGAATGTTTTTGTTTGCTATTTTATTTTTGCACTATCAGTCGATTTTATCACATAAATTCTTTCGATTAATTTTGCAGCTCGTCTTGTTTGGTAGCGTCTTGTCAGCTGCTTTTGCCAGTTTAGAACATTTCCAAATTGTGAAGAAATTCAACTATGCTTTTCTTTCACCCAATATGCAGGTGTGGCATCAGAATCGTGCAGAAGTGACCTTCTTTAATCCTAATTATTATGGAATTATTTGTTGCTTCTGTATTATGATTGCTTTCTATCTGTTTACAACGACCAAGTTGAATTGGTTGAAAGTATTCTGTGTGATTGCAGGCTTTGTTAATCTCTTTGGATTGAACTTTACGCAAAATCGAACTGCCTTTCCTGCTATTATCGCTGGAGCAATTATCTATCTCTTTACGACTATTAAAAACTGGAAGGCCTTTTGGCTTAGTATTGGGGTCTTTGCGATTGGTTTGAGTTTCCTCTTTTCTAGTGATTTAGGAGTTCGAATGGGTACTTTAGACTCTTCTATGGAAGAACGCATTTCTATCTGGGATGCTGGGATGGCCTTGTTTAAGCAAAATCCTTTTTGGGGTGAAGGGCCATTGACCTATATGCACTCTTATCCTCGGATACATGCTCCTTATCATGAACATGCCCACAGTCTTTATATTGATACGATTCTGAGTTACGGAATTGTGGGTACCATTTTATTAGTTCTGTCTTCTGTTGCTCCTGTTCGCTTGATGATGGATATGAGTCAGGAGTCGGGGAAACGTCCGATTATCGGCCTTTATCTATCTTTCCTTACAGTGGTTGCTGTGCACGGAATTTTTGACTTGGCTCTCTTCTGGATTCAGTCAGGCTTTATTTTCTTGCTAGTTATGTGCAGTATTCCATTGGAGCATCGAACTTTGGTATCGGACATGACGGATTAAGTTTTATAAGATTAAAATTCTTCTACCTTGGGTAGGAGATTTTTTTATACGATGGGCATGTCGTGCATCTGAGGTGTAAGTCCTCTGTAGAGATTCACTACCGGTGAATATAGTGAAATGAGATAAGAACAGGATGAATCAATCAGGACAGTCAAATAGATTTCTAACAATGTTTTAGAAGTAGAGGTGTACTATTCTAGTTTCAATCTATTATACAATAGCGCTCCCTCGTCCTTATGCAGGGGCTCCTAGAGGGGAGAAAGTCTATGAAAAGATTAGCGGACGTCGTTTTGAGCGAACTTCAATTGTTGCAGGACAAGTAGACGGAGAGTTTATAGCTCCCATGATTTACAAGAACAGCATGACAAGCGATTTCTTTG
>NZ_VMMS01000059.1:0-755 GCF_013277315.1 Streptococcus sp. 2106 | reverse complement strand
TGGACTAAAATCAAAAAACATCTTATAATAGTAGTTATGAAACTTACAAACGAAGAAACACAAAAAATTGAACAACTCCTAAGAGATTCATCGTACGCCAAATATCACAAACGTCTACAGATTATTTATTTTCGCTCAAAAGAAAAGAGTTATAAGGAAATCATGGATCTGCTAGATTGCAATAAAACAACTGTTTGGAGGAATTTGAAAAAATATAAGGAGTTTGGTTTAGAAGCGCTTCTTCAAGAGACCCGTGGTGGACGTCATAGAGAATATATGACTTACGAAGAAGAACAAGCATTTCTAAAACGTCATATAGAAGCTGCTCAGGCTGGGGAATTTGTAACTGTCAATCAGTTATTTGAAGCCTATCAAAAAGAGATTGGTCGCACTTCCACACGTGATGGTTTCTATTATCTCCTGAAACGACATGGTTGGCGAACGGTCACTCCTCGACCTGAGCATCCCAAGAAGGCAGACGCTCAGACAATTGAGACGTCTAAAAATAAAATCTACATTCGAGACCTTAAGTAAGCGCTTTAAAGAAGAGGGGACTTATAACAAAGTACGTTTGATGTACCAAGATGAAGCTGGTTTCGGAAGAATCAGTAAGATGAGTTCTTGTTGGGCTCCTCAAGGAATCCGACCTAGCATTCCTAGTCATTATATGCGAGAATATCGCTATTGTTATGGGGCAGTAGATGCTCAGACAGGAGATTCCTTTTTCCTCATTGCTGGAGGATGCAATACTGAGT
>NZ_VMMS01000058.1:0-22638 GCF_013277315.1 Streptococcus sp. 2106 | reverse complement strand
CTAGTAGCAGACGATTGATTTGTCTTTCAGAAAGATTCAGTTCGACACAGGCTCGATTCTTTGTTTTCTTTCCTTGGTCTATAGCTTTTATCACAAGATATTTTTTCGTTTCATTCATATTCAGTTGGATACTTTTCATACGACTATTTTATCAAATGGGACATTTTCACGTTCGATTTACTAAAGACATTCTCACATTCGAATTACATTCCATCCCTGAAAGCGTAAAACAAACTAGTCAGGGTGGCTAGTTTGTGGTATAATGAAAGAGACTCAAAAAGAAACAGGAGAAATATGATGGATTTACTTTTAGCAATTGTATTGATTGTGCTAGCTTTTCTAGGAGGAGCTCTGGGAGGAATGTACTTGGTTCGTAAGCAAATTGAAAAGGAATTTGCTGACAACCCACGTTTGAATGCTGAAGCAGTTCGTACTCTTTTGAGTGCAAATGGTCAAAAACCAAGCGAGGCTAAGGTACAACAAGTTTACCACCAAATCATCCGCCAACAAAAGGCAGCCCTTGCTAACAATAAAAAGAAAAAATAAATAAGGAAAAGTCTGGGATGAAAGTTCCAGACTTCTCACTATGTTGGCTATGGTTTAGGGGTGAGACTTTTTCCTTGCATTCTATTGATATTTGATTATGATTAAGAGAGATAGTTGTTGATTAGGCTATCATTCTGTTCATAAGGATCAATAATCATAATGAACTATCAATCAGAAAAAAGACTAGAAAGAAGACTGTATGGATAATCGACCAATTGGTTTTTTGGATTCGGGTGTCGGGGGCTTGACCGTTGTGAGCGAGCTCATGCGCCAACTTCCCCATGAAGAAATCGTCTATATTGGAGATTCGGCACGGGCGCCCTATGGTCCCCGTCCTGCTGAGCAAATTCGGGAATATACTTGGCAGTTGGTCAACTTTCTTTTGACCAAGGATGTCAAAATGATTGTCATTGCTTGTAATACTGCGACTGCGGTCGTCTGGGAAGAAATCAAGGCTCAACTAGATATTCCCGTCCTAGGTGTGATTTTGCCAGGAGCTTCAGCAGCCATCAAGTCCAGCCAAGATGGGAAAATCGGAGTGATTGGAACGCCCATGACGGTACAATCAGACATCTACCGTCAGAAAATCCATGATCTGGCTCCAGACTTACAGGTGGAGAGTTTGGCCTGTCCCAAGTTTGCCCCTTTAGTGGAGTCAGGTGCCCTGTCAACCAGTGTTACCAAGAAAGTGGTCTATGAAACCCTGCGTCCCTTGGTTGGAAAGGTGGATAGCCTGATTTTGGGCTGTACCCATTATCCGCTCCTCAGACCCATTATTCAAAATGTCATGGGGCCAAAGGTTCAGCTCATCGATAGTGGGGCAGAGTGCGTACGGGACATCTCAGTCTTACTTAATTATTTTGAAATCAATCGTGGTCGCGATGCTGGACCACTCCATCACCGTTTTTACACAACAGCCAGTAGCCAAAGTTTTGCACAAATTGGTGAAGAATGGCTGGAAAAAGAGATTCATGTGGAGCATGTAGAATTATGACAAATAAAATTTATGAATATAAGGATGACCAGGACTGGTATGTTGGGTCTTATAGTATTTTTGGTGGCGTTAACAGTTTGAGCGACTATAAGACAGATTTTCCTCTGTTTGAATTCTCCAAAATATTTGGAGATGAAGAGTATGGTTTCCCGCTTTCAGTTACTGTTTTACGCTATGGTTCTACCTACCGTTTGTTCTCCTTTGTGGTAGACATGCTTAATCAAGAAATGGGACGAAACTTGGAAGTTATTCAACGTCATGGGGCCCTGCTCTTGGTTGAAAATGGGCAACTCTTGTATGTAGAATTGCCTAAAGAAGGGGTCAATGTTCAAGATTTTTTTGAGACAAACAAGGTCAGAGAAACCTTATTGATTGCGACTCGTAACGAGGGCAAGACCAAGGAATTCCGAGCTATCTTTGACAAGCTAGGCTACGATGTGGAAAATCTCAATGACTACCCTGACTTGCCTGAAGTAGCTGAAACAGGCATGACCTTTGAAGAAAATGCCCGCCTCAAGGCAGAAACCATTTCTCAATTAACGGGCAAGATGGTTTTGGCAGATGACTCAGGTCTCAAAGTCGATGTCCTTGGTGGCTTGCCAGGTGTCTGGTCAGCTCGTTTCGCAGGAATGGGAGCTACTGACCGTGAAAACAATGCCAAGCTCTTGCACGAATTGGCCATGGTCTTTGAACTCAAGGACCGCTCGGCTCAATTCCATACAACCCTAGTCGTAGCCAGTCCCAACAAGGAAAGCTTGGTTGTTGAAGCAGACTGGTCAGGCTATATTAACTTTGAACCCAAGGGTGAAAATGGCTTTGGTTACGATCCTCTCTTCCTTGTAGGAGAGACAGGCAAGTCCTCAGCTGAATTAACCCTCGAAGAAAAAAATAGTCAATCTCACCGTGCCTTAGCCGTTAAGAAACTTTTGGAGGTATTTCCATCATGGCAAAGCAAACCATCATTGTAATGAGCGATTCTCATGGCGATAGCTTGATTGTGGAAGAAATCCGTGATCGCTATGTGGGCAAAGTTGATGCCGTTTTTCATAACGGCGATTCTGAACTGCGTCCTGATTCTCCCCTTTGGGAAGGCATCCGTGTTGTTAAAGGGAATATGGACTTCTATGCAGGTTACCCAGAACGTTTGGTGACTGAGCTTGGTTCGACCAAGATTATCCAAACCCATGGTCACTTGTTTGACATCAATTTCAACTTTCAAAAGTTGGACTACTGGGCTCAGGAAGAAGAGGCCGATATCTGCCTCTATGGTCACTTGCATGTGCCAAGTGCTTGGATGGAAGGCAAGACCCTCTTTCTAAATCCAGGTTCCATCAGTCAACCACGTGGAACCATCAGAGAATGTCTCTATGCTCGTGTGGAGATTGATGATAGTTACTTCAAAGTGGACTTTTTGACACGAAACCATGAGGTGTATCCAGGCTTGTCCAAGGAGTTTAGCCGATGATTGCCAAGGAGTTTGAGACTTTCTTGTTGGGGCAGGAGGAAACTTTTTTGACTCCTGCTGAAAATCTAGCCGTGTTGATTGATACCCACAATGCGGATCATGCGACCCTCTTGCTCAGTCAGATGACCTATACCCGTGTTCCTGTTGTGACAGATGAAAAACAGTTTGTTGGGACGATTGGGCTCAGAGATATTATGGCTTATCAGATGGAGCATGACTTGAGCCAAGAAATCATGGCGGATACGGATATCGTTCATATGACCCAAACGGACGTAGCGGTTGTTTCGCCTGATTTCACCATTACGGAGGTCTTGCACAAGCTGGTAGATGAGTCCTTCTTGCCGGTTGTGGATGCGTCTGGTATTTTCCAAGGGATTATCACGCGCAAGTCTATCCTCAAAGCAGTCAATGCCCTCTTGCATGACTTTAGTAAGGAATATGAGATTCGATGCAAATGAGAGATAGGATTTCAGCCTTTTTAGAAGAAAAGCAGGGCTTATCTGCCAATTCCAAGCAGTCCTATAAGTATGATTTGGAGCAATTTTTAGACATAGTAGGCGAGCGGGTTTCTGATACTAGTCTCAAGATTTACCAAGCCCAGCTAGCCAATCTAAAAATCAGCGCTCAGAAGCGAAAGATTTCGGCCTGTAATCAATTTCTCTACTTTCTCTATCAAAAAGGAGAAGTGGACAGCTTTTACCGTTTGGAATTAGCTAAACAAGCTGAAAAGAAGACCGAGAAGTCAGAACTGTTAGACCTAGACTCTTTTTGGCAGGAAAGCGACTATCCAGAGGGCCGCTTACTGGCTCTCCTAATCTTGGAAATAGGGCTCTTGCCGAGTGAGATTTTAGCTCTAAAGGTTGCGGATATCAATCTGGATTTTCAGGTGTTGCGAATCAAGAAGGATTCCCAACAGAGGATTGTCACCATTCCCACAACCTTGCTTTCAGAGTTGGAACCCTTGATGGGGCAGACCTATCTCTTTGAAAGGGCAGGGAAAGCCTATTCTCGTCAGTGGGCCTTTCGTCAGCTAGAAGCTTTTGTCAAGGAGAAAGGTTTTCCAGCACTATCAGCCCAAGCCTTGCGGGAACAGTTCATTCTACGACAAATTGAAAACAAGGTCGATTTGTACGAAATTGCAAAAAAATTAGGATTAAAAACAGTCCTGACCTTAGAAAAGTATAGATAATGGATATTAAATTAAAGGATTTTGAAGGGCCCCTGGACTTGCTCTTGCACCTGGTTTCTAAGTATCAGATGGATATCTACGATGTGCCCATTACGGAAGTCATTGAACAGTATCTAGCTTATGTCTCAACTCTGCAGGCCATGCGTCTGGAAGTGACGGGCGAGTACATGGTCATGGCCAGCCAGCTCATGCTGATTAAGAGTCGTAAACTCCTTCCAAAGGTAGCGGAAGTGACAGATTTGGAAGATGACCTAGAGCAGGATCTTCTCTCTCAAATCGAAGAGTACCGCAAGTTCAAGCTTTTGGGGGAGCACTTGGAAGCCAAGCACCAAGAACGGGCCCAGCACTATTCCAAAGCACCGACAGAGTTGATTTACGAAGATGCGGAGCTTGTGCATGACAAGACGACCATTGACCTCTTTTTGGCTTTTTCAAATATCCTAGCCAAGAAAAAAGAGGAGTTTGCACAAAATCACACGACTATCTTGCGGGATGAGTATAAGATTGAGGACATGATGGTTATCGTGAAAGAGTCCTTGGCTGGACGAGATCAATTGCGCTTGCAGGATTTGTTTAAGGAAGCCCAGAATCTCCAAGAGGTCATCACCCTCTTTCTGGCAACCCTAGAGTTAATCAAAACCCAGGAGCTGGTCCTCGTGCAAGAGGAGAGTTTCGGAGATATTTATCTCATGGAAAAGAAGGAAGAAAGTCAAGTGGCCCAAAGCTAGACTTGATAGAGAGGAAAGATGAGTACTTTAGCAAAAATAGAAGCGCTCTTGTTTGTAGCGGGTGAAGATGGGATTAGAGTCCGCCAGTTAGCTGAACTCCTCTCTCTGCCACCGACAGGCATCCAACAGAGTTTAGAAAAATTAGCCCAGAAGTATGAAAAGGACCCAGATTCCAGTTTGGATCTGATTGAGACTGGTGGTGCTTATAGATTGGTGACCAAGCCTCAATTTGCAGAGATTTTGAAGGAATACTCTAAGGCACCTATCAACCAGAGTTTATCTCGGGCTGCCCTTGAGACTTTGTCCATCATTGCTTACAAACAGCCCATCACACGGATAGAGATTGATGCCATCCGTGGGGTCAACTCGAGTGGGGCCTTGGCAAAGTTGCAGGCTTTTGACCTGATACGAGAAGACGGAAAAAAAGAAGTGTTGGGGCGTCCCAACCTCTATGTGACTACAGATTATTTCCTAGATTACATGGGAATTAACCATTTGGAAGAATTACCAGTGATTGATGAGCTTGAGATTCAAGCCCAAGAAAGCCAATTATTTGGTGAAAGGATAGAAGAAGATGAGAATCAATAAGTATATTGCCCACGCAGGTGTGGCCAGTAGGAGAAAAGCAGAAGAGCTGATCAAGCAAGGCTTGGTGACGGTTAACGGCCAAGTGGTACGTGAACTAGCAACCACTATCAAGTCAGGCGACAAGGTCGAAGTTGAAGGCCAACCTATCTACAACGAAGAAAAGGTCTACTATCTGCTTAACAAACCACGCGGTGTCATTTCCAGTGTGACAGATGATAAGGGTCGCAAGACGGTTGTCGACCTCTTGCCCAATGTCAAAGAGCGTATTTACCCTGTGGGTCGTTTGGACTGGGATACATCAGGTGTCTTGATTTTGACCAATGATGGGGACTTTACAGACGAGATGATTCACCCTCGTAATGAGATTGACAAGGTTTATGTCGCGCGTGTTAAAGGTGTGGCCAATAAGGACAATCTCCGCCCCTTGACCCGTGGTCTTGAGATTGATGGTAAGAAAACCAAGCCAGCTGTTTATGAAATTCTCAAAGTGGACCCAGTCAAAAATCGCTCTGTGGTGCAGTTGACCATCCATGAAGGGCGTAACCATCAGGTTAAAAAGATGTTTGAAGCTGTTGGTCTCCAAGTAGATAAGTTGTCTCGGACTCGTTTCGGACACCTAGACTTGACAGGACTCCGTCCAGGAGAATCCCGTCGTCTTAATAAAAAAGAAATCAGCCAACTACACACCATGGCTGTAACTAAGAAATAATGAAACGAATTTTAATAGCGCCTGTGCGCCTTTACCAACGTTTTATCTCACCAGTCTTTCCACCCTCTTGTCGCTTTGAGCTGACTTGTTCCAACTACATGATTCAGGCTATTGAAAAACATGGTTTTAAGGGGGTATTGATGGGCTTGGCTCGGATTTTACGTTGTCATCCCTGGTCGAAAACAGGTAAGGACCCCGTTCCAGACCACTTTTCCCTTAAACGAAATCAAGAAGGGGAATGAGGTGGGGTAAATAGATTTCAAAATGATAAAAACGCATCCTATCAGGTTTGAGTAAACTTGATAGGATGCGTTTTAGAATGTCAAAATTTTATACTCTTCGAAAATCTCTTCAAACCGCGTCAGCTTTCATCTGCAACCTCGAAACAGTGTTTTGAGCAACCTGCGGCTAGTTTCCTAGTTTAATCTTTGATTTTCATTGAGTATTAAATTGAGTTTGAAGTGGCTTATTTCAAAGCTTTTTGTGTGTCTTCAATCATGAGTTTTGTTGATTCAAGACCGCCTCCACTGAGATACCAGAGGTCTGGTGTTAGTTGGATAATCTTACCATTTTTAGCGGCAGGTGTTTCAGCGATAAGGGCATTTTCTAGGACACCGTCGTTGCTAGAGTTATCCCCACCGATGGCAAGGGTACGGTTGATGACAAAGAGAATGTCAGGGTTGATTTCTTTGACACTTTCAAAGCTGACTTCTTGTCCGTGGCGAGAATCTTCAAATTGAGTATCAGTTGGCTTGAATTTCAAGGTTTGATACAAGAAAGAAAAACGAGATTGAGCACCAAAGGCTGCCATTTTTCCTTCATTAAGGAGGATGGCAAGGGCTTTTTTGTCAGAGCTTTCATTTTTAGTAGCGACTTCTTGAATGCTCTTGTCTAGCTTGACTAATTCTTCCTTGGATTTCTGTGCACCAGTTTCGCCGAAGGCGCTTGCTAAGGATTCGATATTAACCTTGGTAGAAGTCCAGTAGTCGTCCTTGCTTGCTTGGAAGAGAACTGTTGGGGCGATTTCTTTGAATTTGTCTACGAATTTTTGTGTACGTAGGGAAGCAATAATCAAATCAGGCTCAAGGGCGGCGATAGCTTCTAAATCAGGTTCTCTCATAGAACCAACATTTTTAACTTTTCCAGCTAGGTCTTTGAGATAGGTTGGTACTGTTTTTGTAGGCATTCCAACGATATTTTTTTCAAATCCTAGAGCACGAATAGTATCCGCAGCGCCGAGGTCAAAGGTCACAATCTTTTCAGGAACTTTGGAAAGTTTGACTTCGTCTAGTGAACTTTTAATGGTTATCTCTGTTGGAGCAGAGTTGCTTGTTTCCGACTGACTAGTGCTTGAGTTTGTATTTGTACTGCATGCACCAAGTAGAAGCAAGAAGCTGGCCACTAGGGCAGTGAAATAAAGTTTAAGGGATGTTTTCATGATTTCTCCTTTTTAAAATGTGATAACGATTTAGGGAGTCTCTTGGTCTTATTGACTAAGAGACCGAAGGTTCTCTAACTTGAGCTTCTATGTTACTAGCTATAGATACAGATCTTTTTGCCATTGATATCAGCTAGCGTGATGGGAATCTCATAAAGTTGACTGAGCAGGTCAGCCTGCATGATTTGATTGGTTCTTCCCTTGCTAAAGACCTGGCCGTCCTTGAAGGCGACAATTTCATCTGCATACTGACTGGCCATGTTGATATCGTGGAGGACGATGATAATGGTCTTGCCGAGTTCCCCCACCAGTCGTCGAAGAATCTGCATCATGCTGACGCTTTGCTTGATATCGAGATTGTTGAGTGGTTCGTCCAGCAAGATAAAGTCCGTATCCTGGGCCAGTACCATAGCGATAAAGACGCGCTGGAGTTGCCCCCCAGACAGGCTATTGATGTAGCGGTCTTTTAAGTTGGTCAGTTCCAAATAGTCTAGCGTTTCTCGGATTTTTTCCCAGTCTTCTGATCTAAGTCGACCTCGGCTGTAGGGAAAACGTCCAAAACTGACCAGTTCTTCAGCAGTCAATTTGGCTTGGTAATTGATTTTCTGTTTTAGGATAGTCAGTTCTTGAGCCAGTTCTTGTGAATTCCAGCTCTCGATTTCACGTCCTTTGATACTGAGAACTCCCTGATCTTTCTTGGTTAGTCTGCTCATGATGGAGAGGAGAGTCGATTTTCCAGCACCATTTGGACCAATAAAGGCTGTCAGTTTTTGAGGACTGACTTCAAGCGAAATGCCTTGCAAAATATCCTGTTTTTGAATGGATTTGTCAATGTTTTCCAGTTTCACTGACGCGCCCTCCTGTATAGTAAGATAAAGAATAAAAGGCCACCCACACTCTCAATGATCATGCTGATGCGAATTTCCAGTGCAAAGACTCGTTCAATCAGGGCCTGCCCCAAGGTCAAACTAATAAATCCAATCAGAATGGCTACGATAAAGAGCAACTTGTGGCGATAGTCTTTGACGATTAGGTAGGTTAGGTTGGCCAGCATAAAGCCGAAGAAGACCATAGGACCTACCAAGGCAGTGGCCGTTGAGGTCAAAAGCACGATGCCCCAGAGGAGTTCTTTCTGTTCTTTTTCAACATCGAGCCCCAATATTTGAGCCGTTTCTCTTTGTAGGTGCAAGACATCCAGAATGACTGCTTTCCGAAAGAAAAAGATTGTCAAAGCAAGGATAATCAGAGAACCAATGGCTAGGATGGAAGTGTTGAGATGTTGAAAGGAGGCAAAGAGACTATTCTGCAGTTTATCGTATTCGTTTGGATCCATCAGGACCTGAAGGAAGGTACTGATATTTCGAAAGAGACTTCCGAGCGCTAGACAAATCAGCAGGATGAAGACCAGATCTTGCTTCATCAGCGTCTTCAAGTAGCCTTGTAAGGCAAGAAAGAAGAGGGATTGGACAAGAAGTAAGACTAGGAATTCTAAGATAGGGGACTTACCAAGTTGAAGAAACTTGCTTTCAAAAACCAGTAGTAGGGTTTGTAGTAGGACGTAGAAGGATTCAATTCCCAAAATACTAGGTGTCAGGAAGCGATTTTCCGTCAGGGTTTGAAAACTAATGGTCGAAATCCCAGTCGCGATAGCTACCAAGAGATAAACGATGATCTTTTGGGAACGCAACTTCCAAGTAAAGGCTGACAAGTGAGTGATGGGCCAAAAGTAGAGAAGACAAGCTCCGATGGCAAGAATAATGAGAATCCAGAAGAGCTTGGTATGTTTGCTTTTAGTCTGCATCTTTTCGTCCCCCTCTCCAGAGAAGTAGGATAAAGACGAGGCTACCAATGATTCCTAGCAAGAGACTGACAGACAACTCATAGGGTCTGATCAGAACTCGGGATAGGATATCGCAAGCCAGAACTAGATTGGCACCAACCAGTGCGACCATGAGTTTGGTTTGACTCAGATTATCTCCATAACGCTTGCGAATAAGATTGGGAACAATAACTCCAAGAAATGGTAAGGCACCCACGGTAATCATGGTGACGCTTGTCGTTAATGCAATCAGAAAGAGAGCTAGTTTTTCAAGTAGGGAGTAAGAAATCCCCAAACTTTCACTGGTTTCTTTTCCTAGATTCATGATGGTAAAAGTTTGGGATAATTTCCAAACGGCTATCAGGATAATGAGGCCTAAGAAGAGCCACTCATACTGATGGGTCTGAATCATGGAGAAGGATCCTTGGGTCCAAGCAGTCATACTCTGAACCAGATTGAAACGATAGGCGATAACTTCTGTGACTGAGTCGATAATCCCACTATAGATGATTCCAATCAGAGGCAACATCCACCTTTCCTTTACAGTAAAAATGGTCATAAAGGCTAGGAAGAAGAGGGTAAATATGATGGATGAAACAAAAGCGAAGAGCATCTTTTGGGTTAGACTCGCAGACGGAAAGATAAAGAGGCTCAATACCATTCCCAGTTTGGCGGCTTCAGTGGTTCCAACTGTACTCGGAGCAGCAAACTGATTTTGAGTGATGGTCTGCATGAGAAGGCCTGCCATACTCATACTAGAGGCCGCAAGGAGAATACTGATGGTTCTTGGAAGACGGGACTCCTGAAATAGTAGCCAGGTCTGCTGGTCGAAAGCAAAGAGTTTTCCCCATGAAAAATCACTGGTTCCAATGCTAATAGAGAGAAAGACTAGGAGCAGAAGTAAGCCAATTAAATAATGAGAAAGTTTCATACCCCGTCCTTTCATGTAGATTTGGTATCGAAAGATACCTGCGGATATTACTGTAACATGTTTTTTCTAATCTGTCAATAAAATTTCTGACAATTTAATGTAAAAAAGAAAGAAAAATTCCTGAAAGAATATCTGTCTCTCTTTTTTATAGGAAAACTGAGTAAGAAACTATCCACCTTCCCACTATCCTTCTCCTCTAAAAAGTGGTAAAATGGATGAAAGAAAGAAGGAACTGAAATGACAACATTATTTTCAAAAATTAAAGAAGTAACAGAACTTGCTGCGATCTCAGGTCATGAAGCGCCTGTCCGTGCTTATCTTCGTGAAAAATTGACACCGCACGTGGATGAAGTGGTGACAGATGGCTTGGGTGGTATTTTCGGAATTAAACATTCAGAAGCTGCAGATGCACCGCGTGTCTTGGTCGCTTCTCACATGGATGAAGTTGGTTTTATGGTCAGCGAAATCAAGCCAGATGGTACCTTCCGTGTGGTAGAAATCGGTGGATGGAATCCTATGGTGGTTAGCAGCCAACGTTTCAAACTCTTGACTCGTGACGGTCGTGAAATTCCTGTGATTTCGGGTTCTGTCCCTCCACATTTGACTCGTGGAAAGGGTGGACCAACCATGCCAGCCATTGCAGATATCGTCTTTGATGGCGGTTTTACGGATAAGGCTGAGGCAGAAAGCTTTGGCATCCGTCCTGGAGACACCATCGTACCAGATAGTTCTGCAATCTTGACAGCCAATGAAAAAAATATCATCTCAAAAGCTTGGGATAACCGCTACGGTGTTCTTATGGTTAGCGAGTTGGCGGAAGCTCTGTCAGGTCAAAAACTGGGAAATGAACTCTATCTTGGCTCTAATGTCCAAGAAGAGGTTGGTCTTCGTGGTGCTCATACATCTACAACTAAGTTTGACCCAGAAGTTTTCCTAGCAGTTGACTGCTCACCTGCTGGTGATGTTTATGGCGGTCAAGGCAAGATTGGAGATGGAACCTTGATTCGTTTCTACGATCCAGGTCACTTGCTTCTCCCAGGAATGAAAGATTTCCTTTTGACAACTGCTGAAGAAGCTGGAATCAAGTACCAATACTACTGTGGTAAAGGCGGAACAGACGCTGGCGCAGCTCATTTGAAAAATGGTGGTGTCCCATCTACAACAATCGGTGTTTGCGCTCGTTATATCCATTCTCACCAAACCCTCTACGCTATGGATGACTTCCTAGAAGCTCAAGCTTTCTTGCAAGCCTTGGTGAAAAAATTGGATCGTTCAACGGTTGATTTGATTAAAAATTATTAAACTTAAGGAGGTGGTAGGGATGGTAGAACCAAACCTAGAAAGCCTTATAAAAGATCTTTACAATCATGCTCGACATGATTTGAGTGAAGATTTAGTTGCTGCTCTCCTAGAGACTGCTAAAAAACTGCCTACTACAAATGAGCAATTGCTGGCAGTTCGTCTCTCAGGTCTGGTCAATCGTGAATTGCTCAAGAATCCCAAACATCCGGCACCTGAGTTGCTCAACTTGGCCCGCTTTATCAAAATAGAAGAGGCTAAGTACAGAGGAACTGCGGCTTCTGCCCTTATGTACGGGGAGTTCTTTAAAATGCTTTGATTCCATTGTGGATCAAAGCATTTTTTTGTAAGATCTATCTCGTGAGCGTTCAAATAGTAGTAACAAGGAATCATGAGAAGTTAGCCGAGACCATAGTAGTGAAGAAACTTCTGTAATGGAAGTGGAGAGAAGTGAGGAATCGTCAAACGGTAGGGGATAGGCTGTTTGAAGGGTGCTATGAGAAAGATAGGGTAAGGTGAAATTAAATACGAACAAATTGATTGGGAAATTCAAATCGCTTTCTATCAATGTTTTAGAAGATACAGTGCCCTAGTCCAACTTCAATATACTATAAAAGAACAGATGGAAGTAATTATGATTTACTTCTATCTTTAAAATAAATGGTCTGATAGGAAAAACGTGTTTCCTAATAAAATATAGTATAGTGCAGATGGAAGGCTTTTGTAGACTGGAGGACGAAGGAGTTTAGAAACTCTCCTTAAAAGTTAGTTGAGCCGGAGTATGGTGGTGTAAATCATTATCAAAAATTATTTCCAAATCGAAATAGTTGACAATTAGAATGATAAGTATTATAATGTTTTTTATTCGTATCGATATAGAAATAAATTGGAGGTGTCATGAAAGATAGTCATTTGCTAGCCCATCATATTCGTTTGTTGAATGGGCGGATTTTTCAAAAGCTACTGACCCAAGATCCTGAGGCTCTTTATAGGGGTGAACAGGGTAAGATTTTAGCGGTTTTATGGAATAGTAAAACTGGCTGCGCAACTGCGACAGATATTGCTCTGGCAACTGGGCTTGCGAATAATACGCTGACTACTATGATCAAAAAGCTAGAGGAACAAAAGCTTGTAATTGTTAGTCCGTGTGGAAAAGACAAGCGTAAGAAGTATTTAGTTTTAACGGAGTTAGGCAAGTCCCAGAAAGAAGTGGGGCATCGTGTCAGTCAGAAATTGGATACGATTTTTTACAAAGGATTTTCAGAGGAAGAAATTCGGCAATTTGAAGCCTTTCAAGAAAGAATTTTGGCAAATCTGAAAGAGAAGGCAAATGAGGATTAAAATAGATCAAATTAGGTTTTTATAAGTAAAGGCCACTCTTGATTTTATTTTCCAACTCTTAGGACAAGGAAACTATGTGGTTAGCTATGGTCAGACTCAGATTGATGGCCTTGCTTATGCCCAGGACGATATCTTCCGTTTAGAGAACGGGAAAATTGAGGAGCATTGGGACAATAAGGAAGTCATGCCTAAGGTAGAAGACTTGATCAATCGAGGAAAGTTTTAAAACGAGGACAAAGAATGATTGAATACAAAAATGTAGCCTTGCGCTACACAGAAAAAGATGTCTTGAGAGATGTTAATTTACGGATTGAGAATGGGGAGTTTATGGTTTTAGTTGGGCCTTCTGGCTCAGGTAAGACAACCATGATTAAGATGGTCAACCGTCTTTTGGAACCAACTGATGGAAATATTTATATGGATGGCAAGCGCATAAAAGACTATGATGAGCGTGAACTTCGTCTGTCTACTGGTTATGTTTTACAGGCCATTGCTCTATTTCCTAATCTAACGGTCGCGGAAAATATTGCCCTGATTCCTGAGATGAAGGGCTGGACTAAGGAAGAAATTGCTCAGAAAACAGAAGAGCTTTTAGCTAAGGTTGGTTTACCAGTAGCCGAGTATGGGCATCGTTTACCTAGTGAATTATCTGGTGGAGAACAGCAACGGGTCGGAATTGTTCGTGCTATGATTGGTCAGCCTAAGATTCTCCTCATGGATGAGCCTTTTTCAGCCTTGGATGCTATTTCGAGAAAACAGTTGCAAGTTCTGACAAAAGAATTGCATAAAGAGTTTGGGATGACAACGATTTTTGTGACCCATGATACGGATGAAGCTTTGAAGTTGGCGGACCGTATTGCTGTTTTGCAGGATGGAGAGATTCGTCAGGTGGCGAATCCCGAGACCATTTTAAAAGCTCCTGCCACAGAATTTGTAGCAGACTTGTTTGGAGGTAGTGTTCATGACTAATTTAATTGCAACTTTTCAGGATCGTTTTAGTGATTGGTTGACAGCTCTATCTCAACATTTGCAGTTGTCACTTTTGACCCTGTTACTAGCTATTTTTATCGCGATTCCCTTGGCTGTTTCTCTTCGCTATCATGAGAAGTTGGCGGATTGGGTCTTGCAGATTGCAGGGATTTTCCAGACCATCCCGTCACTGGCCTTGTTGGGGCTCTTTATTCCCTTGATGGGAATTGGAACCTTGCCGGCTTTGACAGCACTAGTGATTTATGCGATCTTTCCGATTTTACAAAATACCATCACTGGGCTCAAGGGAATTGATCCGAGTCTGCAAGAGGCTGGGATTGCCTTTGGGATGACTAGGTGGGAGCGTCTCAAGAAGTTTGAAATTCCACTTGCTATGCCTGTTATCATGTCTGGAATTAGGACGGCAGCGGTCTTGATTATCGGTACGGCAACCTTGGCAGCTTTGATTGGGGCAGGGGGGCTGGGTTCCTTTATCCTTTTGGGAATTGACCGTAATAATGCCAGTCTGATTTTGATTGGGGCCCTTTCTTCTGCAGTGCTGGCTATTGCCTTTAACTTCCTACTAAAAGTGATGGAAAAAGCAAAATTGCGGACGATTTTTTCTGGTTTTGCCTTGGTGACCTTATTGCTAGGTCTGTCTTATAGTCCAGCCCTCTTAGCTCAAAAAGAGAAAGAAAACTTGGTTATTGCTGGAAAATTGGGTCCAGAACCAGAAATTTTGGCCAATATGTATAAATTGCTGATTGAAGAAAATACCAGTATGACTGCGACTGTTAAACCAAATTTTGGGAAAACAAGCTTCCTCTATGAAGCTCTGAAAAAAGGCGATATTGACATCTATCCTGAATTTACTGGTACGGTGACTGAAAGTTTGCTTCAGCCATCACCGAAAGTGAGTCATGAGCCAGAGCAGGTTTATGATGTAGCGCGTGATGGCATTGCCAAGCAGGATCATCTAGCCTATCTCAAACCCATGTCTTATCAAAATACTTATGCTGTAGCTGTTCCGAAAAAGATTGCTCAGGAATATGGCTTGAAGACCATTTCGGACTTGAAAAAAGTGGAAGGACAGCTGAAGGCAGGCTTTACACTTGAGTTTAATGACCGTGAGGATGGAAATAAGGGCTTGCAATCAATGTATGGTCTCAATCTCAATGTAGCGACTATGGAACCAGCTCTTCGCTATCAGGCTATTCAGTCAGGCGATATTCAAATTACGGATGCCTATTCGACTGATGCGGAATTGGAGCGTTATGATTTGCAGGTCTTGGAAGATGACAAGCAACTCTTCCCACCTTATCAAGGGGCTCCACTCATGAAAGAAGCTCTTCTCAAGAAACATCCAGAGTTGGAAACAGTTCTCAATAAATTGGCTGGTAAAATTACTGAAAGCCAGATGAGCCAGCTTAACTACCAAGTCAGTGTTGAAGGCAAGTCAGCAGGACAAGTAGCCAAGGAGTTTCTCCAAGAACAAGGCTTGTTGAAGAAATAGCTTGAAAAGCTAAACTCAACTTGGTTAAACGATTATATAGAAGAAAGCTCAGACAATGTCGTCTGGGCTTTTTTGATTTTAGGGTTATTGAATGTCACTTAAAATGGAAAGAAAGAGAAAATTTTCAGGAATTTCTAAAATTTATCTGTAAATACACTTGGCTATTCATAAAATAGGTGTATAATGTGTTGTGAACTACTTAACAAATAAGGATTTTCAACTCATGTCGACTAAGGTTAGAAATCTTGTGTATAGACAGTTCATTATCTAATAGAGCGTTGCGTCCGAAAGTCTATCCAGACACGGCTCTTTAAAAACAAAAGGAGAAATGATGCATACTTATTTGCAAAAGAAAATTGAAAATATCAAAACAACTCTAGGTGAAATGTCAGGTGGTTACCGTCGTATGGTTGCGGCTATGACTGATTTAGGATTTTCAGGAACTATGAAGGCTATTTGGAATGACCTCTTTGCCAATCGTAGCTTTGCCCAGTGGCTGTATTTGCTGGTTTTAGGAAGTTTTCCTCTCTGGCTGGAATTGATTTATGAACACCGTATTGTTGACTGGATTGGGATGATTTGTAGCTTGACAGGGATTATTTGCGTTATCTCTGTATCGGAAGGTCGAGCAAGTAATTATCTTTTTGGCTTGATTAACTCTGTTATTTACCTTATTTTGGCGCTACAGAAAGGCTTCTATGGTGAGGTTTTAACAACTCTCTATTTTACAATTATGCAGCCAATTGGTCTCTTGGTTTGGATTTATCAAGCCCAGTTTAAGAAAGAAAAGCAGGAGTTTGTTGCACGTAAGCTGGATGGCAAGGGTTGGACCAAGTATCTTTCCATTAGTGTTCTTTGGTGGTTGGCCTTTGGTTTTATTTATCAGTCTATTGGTGCCAATCGTCCCTATCGTGATTCAATCACAGATGCGACCAATGGGGTAGGGCAAATCCTCATGACAGCTGTTTACCGTGAACAATGGATATTCTGGGCAGCTACCAATGTCTTTTCTATCTATCTCTGGTGGGGAGAAAGCCTGCAAATTCAAGGGTAATATCTAATTTATCTCATTAACAGTCTAGTTGGATGGTACCAGTGGAGTAAGGCAGCCAAGCAGAATACTGATTTACCTAACTAGGAAAAGATGTTTTAAGTTTTGGGATAAAACAGATAGAGTTGATAATCAAGGATTGGATATGATGAAAAAGAGGAGCAGTAGTTCCTCTTTTATTGTCGAAAAGATAAAAACTCAGTAGCCTGGGCATAAGGCAACTGAGCTCTAGTCTGTATTTAGTCTTTAGAAATGAGAAGGTCTAGATAAAACTGGACAACTTCCTGATTTGTGAAGTCTTGCCCTTTTTTGAGCCACCAGGTCAAGGTTTCGATAAAGTTGGTCACGACCAAGTGTTGGAGATAAGAAACAGGCAGACTTGGGTGAGATTCTTTCAACTCATCAGCCAACATGGGATAGACATGGTGCTCCAGTTCTTTATGAAGTTGGCGAAGGAAGTAGTCATTTTTGGAGAATAGCAGACTGGTGATATGGTCTTGGTTTTTCTGAAAATGAAGAAAGAGATGGGCGAGATAAACCTTAGTTGAAATGGATTTTTCTCTTTCAAAGAGGTGATGGAAGAGGTAGCGGCAGAGCTGGTCCAGAAGCAGCTCCTTACTCTCATAGTGACAGTAAAAGGTGGAGCGTCCCACATCTGCAAGATCAATGATATCCTGAACAGTAGTGGTCTCGTAGCCCTTAGCATTCAAAAGTTGTAGAAAAGCTTGATAGATGGCTTTTTTTGTTTTACTGATACGGCGGTCAATGTTAGTCATATGGACACTTGGGGCAAATTGTTCAGAACTGAATAAAGCTGACCTTTTGCTTCTATCCTTTCTTTGAGTTTTAGTGGATAATGATAATGAACAAGATGTTCATAAATCTATTATAACAAAGGAATGAGAAATATGAAGGCAAAATATACTGTTTGGCTAGCTTTTTTCTTAAATTTGACTTATGCCATTGTCGAGTTTATCGCTGGTGGAGTGTTTGGGTCCAGTGCAGTTCTTGCTGACTCGGTGCATGACTTGGGAGATGCGATTGCTATTGGGATCTCAGCCTTTTTGGAAAGTATCTCCAATCGTGAAGAAGACAGCCACTATACCTTGGGCTACAAGCGTTTTAGCCTTTTAGGGGCCATGGTAACGGCTGTGATTCTTATGACAGGGTCCGTTTTGGTCATTTTGGAAAATATAGCGAAAATCTTTCATCCACAACCGGTCAATGATGAGGGGATTCTCTGGTTAGGAATTATTGCGATTACTATCAATGTGCTAGCGAGTCTCGTCATTCGCAAAGGACAAACCAAGAACGAATCCATTCTCAGCCTGCACTTTCTGGAAGATACCTTGGGTTGGGTGACTGTCATCCTGATGGCCATTGTTCTTCGATTTACCGATTGGTATATCTTGGATCCGCTCTTGTCTCTTGTTATTTCCTTCTTTATTCTGTCAAAAGCCCTTCCACGTTTTTGGAGCACGCTCAAGATATTCCTCGATGCAGTGCCAGAAGGAGTAGATATCCAGAAGATCAAGACGGATTTAGCAGAATTGGACCATGTCGCTAGTATCAATCAGCTTAATCTCTGGACTATGGATGGTTTGGAAAAAAATGCCATTGTCCATGTTTGTTTAAAAGAGATGGAGCATATGGAAACTTGTAAAGAATCTATTCGAATTTTCCTCAAAAATTGTGGCTTTCAAAATATTACCATTGAAGTTGATGCAGACCTAGAAAGTCACCAAGCACATAAGCGAAAGGTGTGAGTTGGAGCAGAATCATAGAGATTATTAGAGAAACAGCCTTGCTAGAGGTCGTTTTGTAATCCTAATCATTCCTTGTACTCTCTCTCAATGTCAGTCTGGTTCCCAGCATGGTCAGGCTAGGTATTTTGCGACCGTGGAGTACTTCCTTGTTAAGAATATCCATACCTGCTCGGCCCATTTCTTCAGTATAAACCGTGATGCTAGAAAGGGGAGGATAGACCTGCTTGGTTAGACTAGTGTCGTTAAAGGAAATGAGGCTGACACGGTCTGGCAGGTTGATTCCAGCTTCTTGGAGGGCACGGAGGGCACCGATGGCTAAACTATCGCTGGCTGCGAAAAATGCTGGTGGGAGTTGGTCTCCCAAGCTCTGAATGGCTTCCTTCATCAAGTCATAGCCAGACTGGGCAGTAAAGCTTCCTTGAAAGACCAGTTCATCATGATAGATTCCTTTTGTTTGACTGTAGTTTCTAAAATTTTCCAGCCGCTTGTCCTGAATGATTTCTTCTTGATCAGTTGTTTCCTCAAGCCCTGTTAGAATCCCAATGCGATTCAACCCTTGACTGAGGAAATAATCGACAACCTGTTTCATAGCAGTGTAAAAGTCCGTAATAATGCAGGTATGTCCCATGGAAAGTGTATCACTGTCTAGAAATACAAGAGGCTTTTGGTATTCTTCAAAGGCAGAAATCTGAGCTCGGCTAAATTTTCCGATGCAGAGAATTCCAATCACTTCCTCGCTTAGGGTAAAAGGATGGTCATTAAAATAGCGCAAGATATCGTAGTCCAACTCTTGAGCTCTTTTTTCTATGCCTAGGCGAATCTGGTAGTAGTAGAGGTCGTCCAGCTCCCCTTGTTCGCTGACCCATTGGATAATGGCAATCTTTTGCTTGGGCTTGTGGGACTCGCCTGTCTTGAGGGCTTGGTGTAGCCCAGCTCTTCAGCAACGGTTAAAATACGGTGCCTGGTTTCTTCTGTAACAGATAGGCTCTGGTCGCGGTTTAGGACACGGGATACGGTCGCGATAGAGACAGAGGCTAGCTGTGCAATGTCTTTTAAGGTAGCCATAAATCCTCCTTCTTTAAGGTTAGTATATCATGTTTTTCTGCTTTTTACTGATAATTTAGTAAAATTTTAGTAAAAAGGATTGACCTTGGGAAATCCCTTGGATACAATAGAAGAAAACGATTACACGTTAAGACGACTTAACGGACAGTAAAAGGAGAAATCATATGACACAAGATCTTACTACTGAAGCACTTCGCAAAGACTTTCTTGCTGTTTTTGGTCAAGAAGCAGACCAAACATTCTTTTCACCAGGTCGTATCAACTTGATTGGTGAGCACACAGACTATAATGGTGGACATGTATTTCCAGCAGCCATTTCCTTGGGAACTTACGGTGCAGCTCGCAAGCGTGACGACCAAGTCTTGCGTTTCTACTCAGCTAACTTTGAGGACAAGGGTATCATAGAAGTGCCTCTTGCTGACCTTAAGTTTGAAAAAGAGCACGGCTGGACTAACTATCCAAAAGGGGTTCTTCATTTCTTGCAAGAAGCTGGGCACGTGATTGACAAAGGTTTTGATTTTTATGTTTATGGGAATATCCCAAATGGTGCTGGCTTGTCTTCATCAGCATCCTTGGAACTCTTGACAGGGGTCGTGGCAGAGCATCTCTTTGATTTAAAACTAGACCGTCTCGATTTGGTTAAAATCGGAAAACAAACAGAAAACAACTTTATCGGAGTCAACTCTGGCGTTATGGACCAATTTGCTATCGGTATGGGGGCTGACCAACGTGCTATTTACCTAGATACTAACACTTTAGAGTATGATTTGGTACCACTTGATTTGAAGGACAATGTCGTTGTTATCATGAACACTAACAAGCGCCGTGAATTGGCGGACTCTAAATACAATGAACGTCGTGCTGAGTGTGAAAAAGCAGTGGAAGAATTGCAAGCAGCCTTAGATATTCAGACCTTGGGTGAATTGGACGAGTGGGCCTTTGACCAATACAGCTATCTGATTAAAGATGAAAATCGTTTGAAACGTGCTCGCCATGCTGTGCTTGAAAACCAACGTACCCTCAAAGCTCAAGCAGCCCTTCAAGCAGGAGATTTGAAAACATTTGGTCGTTTGATGAATGCCTCTCACGTTTCTCTGGAGCATGATTATGAAGTAACTGGCTTGGAATTGGATACTCTTGTTCACACAGCTTGGGCACAAGAAGGCGTTCTCGGTGCTCGCATGACAGGGGCAGGTTTTGGCGGCTGTGCCATTGCCTTGGTGCAAAAAGATGCTGTTGAGGCCTTTAAGGAAGCTGTTGGCAAACACTACGAGGAAGTAGTTGGCTACGCTCCAAGCTTCTATATCGCTGAAGTTGCAGGTGGCACTCGCGTCCTTGACTAGTTAAAAGGAGGCTCTATAGTGACCTTAGTAGATAAATTTGTAACACACGTTATTGCTGAAAGTACCTTTGAGGAAATGGATCGAATCTACCTGACCAATCGTGTTTTGACTCGAGTGGGAGAAGGTGTTTTGGAAGTTGAGACCAATCTGGATAAAGTGATTGACCTCAAGGACCAGCTGGTTGAGGAAGCCGTTCGATTAGAGACGATTGAGAATAGTCAGACTGCGCGTGAAATCCTTGGTACTGAACTGATGGACTTGGTGACCCCTTGTCCAAGTCAGGTCAATCGTGACTTTTGGGCAACCTACGCCCAATCTCCTGAGCAGGCGATTGCGGATTTTTACCAACTCAGTCAGAAGAATGACTACATCAAACTCAAGGCCATTGCTAAAAATATCGCTTATCGTGTTCCATCTGATTACGGTGAACTTGAAATTACCATCAACCTCTCTAAGCCTGAAAAGGATCCGAAAGAGATTGCGGCAGCCAAGTTGGTGCAAGCTAGCAATTATCCCCAGTGTCAGCTTTGTCTAGAGAATGAGGGTTACCATGGTCGGGTCAACCACCCAGCTCGCAGCAACCACCGTATTATCCGTTTTGAAATGGCTGGTCAGGAATGGGGCTTCCAGTATTCGCCCTATGCTTACTTTAATGAGCACTGTATTTTCTTAGATGGGCAGCATCGTCCCATGACGATTAGCCGTCAGAGTTTTGAGCGTCTACTGGCTATTGTAGAGCAGTTTCCAGGATATTTTGCTGGCTCTAATGCCGACTTGCCGATTGTGGGAGGTTCTATTCTGACTCATGACCACTATCAGGGAGGCCGTCATGTATTTCCTATGGAATTGGCTCCCTTGCAAAAGACCTTCCGATTTACTGGTTTTGAACAGGTCAAGGCTGGGATTGTCAAGTGGCCAATGTCAGTGTTGCGTTTGACTTCGGATTTCAAAGAAGATTTGATCAACTTGGCTGACAAGATTTTGCAGGAATGGCGCCAGTATTCAGATCCTGCAGTGCAGATTTTGGCAGAAACAGACGGAACACCACACCATACCATTACACCAATTGCTCGTAAACGCAATGGACAATTTGAGTTGGACTTGGTCTTGAGGGACAATCAGACTTCTGCAGAACATCCTGATGGCATCTATCATCCTCACAAGGATGTCCAACATATCAAGAAGGAAAATATCGGCTTGATTGAGGTCATGGGCTTGGCAATCTTGCCACCACGTCTGAAAGAAGAAGTGGAGCAAGTCGCTAGCTATCTTGTAGGAGAAGCTGTTACAGTTGCCGATTATCATCAGGAGTGGGCAGACCAACTCAAATCCCAACATCCAGACCTAACAGATAAAGAAAAAGCCTTTGAAATCGTCAAGGACTCTGTTGGTGCTATCTTTGCGCGTGTACTTGAGGATGCAGGTGTCTACAAGCAAACAGAACAGGGACAGGCAGCCTTTATGCGCTTTGTAGAACAGGTCGAAATTTTGCCAGACTAGGAGCCTTCTCCTTGCACAGTACTATAAAAAGTAGTATCATAGTGTCGTTTGAACTATCAGGAGGAAATGATGAAAGATTTTCACTTTGATGCTATATCAGCTTTTGAAAATTATGAAATTAAAGAGATGAAAGATGGTCACGTTGTGGTGACCACAAAAGTAGTGGACTCGTCGCTCAACTACTATGGCTATGCCCATGGTGGCTATCTCTTTACCCTTTGCGACCAGATTAGTGGTTTGGTGCTCATCTCGCTAGGACTAGACGTAGTGACGCTTCAGTCCTCTATCAACTATCTCAAGGCAGGAAAACTAGACGATGTGCTGACTATTATAGTTGCTTAGTTTCAAACAAGCATGTTATAATAAAGCTATGCATATAGTACA
>NZ_VMMS01000057.1:0-17788 GCF_013277315.1 Streptococcus sp. 2106 | reverse complement strand
TTTGATTTTCATTGAGTATGAAATAAGATATGCACAAATTGATTAGAAAAGTCAAATGAATTTCTACAAATGTTTTAGCAATCGCAATCTACTTGTCTAGATTCAATCTGATATATTTTCGATTTAATGATATGGTATTTAAAACCTCCAAAGCAGCTTGCTCCATTATTTTACTTACGTGAGTGTAGATGTTATTTATTGTTTTAGCGTCTTTGTGTCCCACTCTAACCATTATAGCTTTTAATGGGATATTCTTCTCAGCTAGTGTACTAAGGAGTGTGTGCCTGAAAATATGGGAACTAAGGGGCTGGTTTATCGGTTTCGCTAGTTTAGTATTTGCCTTTTGAAAAGTGATTTTAAATGCCTTTCTCTAAATTTACATATCACTATTGTTTAACAAAATATAATCTGCTTTAGGTCACTTATTCTTTTTTGAAATGTAGAATGAACTTTTTCAAAGTTTTTCGAATCTTTTAAAATCTGTTTGTTTTATATCGTCATTCTCCCTCTTTTTTAATTCTCCCTATACAGCCTGACAACTTTTCCGATGGTGCGAATACGGTTGCTTTCGTCTAGGCAGATGTCGGGGTATTCGGGATTGAGTTTTTTGAGGTAGCCTTGGCGAAGTTTCTTGACCTAGTTAGCACCGTCTACTTGGAAGATGACGATGGTATTATAGTCAATCTGTGGGGGATTCTTGATAAATAGGTAGTTGCCGTTTCTTATCTTTGGCTCCATGGACTTGCTGACGACATAAGCGATTGCGTCGTAGTCGTCTGGGATTTCATCCTCATAGAATGGAAACTCCATATCTAAATTGTCGTCCTGCATCGAGCGGCTACCTGCAGAGATAAACTACCTAACACGAGAGTAAGTAGTCTGTCTGTAGTCGTCCAGTCTGATGATTTTTGCGATACTTCGTTTATCATCGTTTTTCTTCTCATACAGTTGCCTATCGGCATAGGTCAGTACTTTACCTTGTCTGGGTGATGCCCGTTGGTCGTAGATAGATTGGATATCGCTAGGAGAATCCTTTTGAACTGGAGGAAAGAGGACATCAATCAAGCTACTGAATACTTTAACTAAGTCAAATATAGTATTTTTCTTAGTAGACCTAACCCTTTTTTCATAGTTTCCAAGGGTGTTTTTACTTATACCAATCTTGGTACTCAATTCTTATTGAGTCCAACCATTACTAGTCTATATTGTTTTATTTTTCGCATGTAACAATTGCAATCTCTTCTTTATCCACGAATGAAATCTCTTTCTGTTTTTATAAGTAAAGCATAACACGAAATCCACGAAAATGAAAACTTTGTTGTGTTTTCGTAAAAAAATTGTTGACAGAGCACGAAACGCCTATTATAATTAAATCAAGCTTAAGGAAATAACAAAAAAAAACAAATCGGAGGGAAAGACGATGAGCATATTAAATGAGAAAGTAATCAATATCTGTAAATCAGTAGTTAAAGAAACTTTAATCCAAGACATTTAGGAGAAAAAGATGAAGAAATCAAGAAAATTAGCCATATTAGGAATCTGTTCAGCTTTGTTTTTAGGCTTGGCAGCTTGTCAGCAAGATGCTACAACTTCGAATGGGACGAGTCAAAGGCAAAGTAGTTCAACGAAAGTTCCATGGAAAGCTTCATACACCAACCTAAACAATCAGGTAAGTACAGAAGAGGTCAAATCTCTCTTATCAGCTCACTTGGATCCAAATAGTGTTGATGCCTTTTTTAATCTCGTTAATGATTACAATACCATTGTCGGCTCAACTGGCTTATCAGGAGATTTCACTTCCTTTACTCACACAGAATACGATGTTGAAAAAATCAGTCATCTCTGGAATCAAAAGAAGGGTGATTTTGTTGGAACCAACTGCCGTATCAATAGTTATTGTCTTTTGAAAAATTCAGTCACCATTCCAAAACTTGATAAGAATGATCAATTGCTTTTCCTAGATAACGATGCGATTGATAAGGGGAAGGTCTTTGATTCACAAGATAAGGAAGAGTTTGATATTCTATTTTCGAGAGTTCCAACTGAGGCAACGACGGATGTCAAGGTTCACGCTGAAAAGATGGAAACATTCTTCTCCCAATTTCAATTCAACGACAAAGCTCGAATGCTATCTGTAGTCTTGCACGACAATCTGGATGGTGAGTATCTGTTTGTAGGCCACGTTGGAGTCTTAGTACCGGCTGATGACGGTTTCTTATTTGTAGAGAAATTGACTTTCGAAGAGCCCTACCAAGCGATTAAATTTGCCAGCAAGGAAGATTGTTACAAGTATTTAGGCACCAAGTATGCGGATTATACAGGCGAGGGACTGGCTCAGCCTTTTATCATGGATAATGATAAGTGGGTTAAACTTTAATGGTGGTATGATATGACAGTAATCCTAGGACTTTTATTTCTATTTTTGATGAGTTGGTGGGTTATTTCAATCGTTAATAGCCAGAAACCACGAAAAAATGAAACATTTATTGGCTATATCCAAAGATACGATATTGATGGGAATGGCTATCAATCAGAAGTATGGGAAGTGACTGAGGAGGAAGATTTATAATTAAAGAACAGACTCGTCTTTACAGTATTGCACCTATTTCCAGATAGTCCATTTGTAGTTTTATCCAGATTGCTATATAATTTAACTTAGAGAAAATAGGAGGATCAATCAGATGGAATTAAAAGATTTTACAGAAAAAGAACAGGAAATGATTAAGAAGGGACTTACGACGTCTAAGATTAGTGACAAGGAAACTGCTGAGAAGATTCTTGCGCTAGTACCACAAGACTTGATTAAGCGAATCCCATTTTTCGTCAGAAAACATGCTACAACACGTACGATTAAACGCATTTCAATCGAACACCCTGAACTCTACGCTATAGCTCAAACAAGTGGTGAGATTCCAGAAAAAGAACGAGAAGAATTGCGTCAGATTATCACAACTATCTTTGAACAAAAGATGAATAAGCATAGTATTAAGTAGAGAATGAAAATGTATTTTATTGGCGGTTTGGGAAGCAATGTCTATCATAGCAAGGATCTTCTTCAAGAATTAGATTCGCAGGTCTATTTTCTAAATCCATATGAAAAGCATCTTCGAGATGAAACAGAATTGAAATCATGGTTTAAAAATCGATAGAAGAGGAAGAATCTATCTGTCTGATAGGCCATTCTCTTGGAGGAGATTTGGCTCGTTATCTCACATCGGAATTTGAAGAAGTGAAGAAACTGATTCTTTTGGATGGTGGCTATCTAGATTTAGATAAGATTTTACCTTTAGATACAGAGTTAGAGGAAACTAAAAATTATATCAAATCTCAAATTGTTTCGGACTTAGATGTTCTTATTTCTAAAGAAAAATCTGAAGCAAAGCATTGGTCAGAAAATATGGAGGAAGCTGTAAGACAGTCCTATCACTGGAATTCTGAGTATAATAGATATGAGTTGGCTATAAATTATGAAAATATAGAAGCGATACTCCGCTTACGGAGAAAAATACAAGCTTTTAAGAGAGAAGTGGGAGATACCTTGTTTATTAGTCTTCGCTATCCTAATGAAGCTACATGGAGAGAGGAAACACTAAAAGAATTACCAGATTATTTTGATACTATTTTTCTAGAAAACGTTGGCCATGAGCTTTATACTCAAGCACCCAAAAAAATCGCTAGTATGATTAATGAGTGGCTCTCTTATTCTCACTGAGTTGCTTGTATGGCTTGAAATGGTATAAGATGAAAATCTACAAGTCACTAATTCTCATATAACAAAAAAACGAACAGGCTCTTTTCTGTCATTCAGAAGAGAACTTGTTCGTTTTTATCTTGATTTTCTTAAAAAGCTCGATAAACATAGGGATTTTCTGGTTTATCGACTTTTGTAAAGCTGTCGATTTCCAAGGTTGGAAGGTTTTGTTTGAGTTCTTTATGGTAGTGATTGAGCAGTTTTCCTTTGGCCGTAATCCAAGTGTTGTTTTCATACTGCCGGGTATTTCCCTTGGTCAGCAATCCATAGACACCAGAATCTGCGATACAGTGGATAATGCCGAATCGGAACAGAAATTGACTATTGGCATGACTGGGGTCGTTATAGACAAAGCCTGTAAACTGGATTGTCTTGCCCTCAAACTCATCTGGATAGTCGTAGATAGCCTCCATGACCTCCATATAGTTTTCATTAGTGATCTGAATGCTATCCTGGGACAAGTATTTATCCGCCGCCGTTCGCATTTCCTTTTCATAGGCTGATTTTGAAAAATAAGAACTGGTGTCTGGTTTCAAATATTGGCTTGTCGTCCCTTCACTTGTCTGAATGGCTAGATCCGTTCCTTCCGATAGGGGGAAATGATAACCTTTAGCAGAAACGGTCTGAGAATCCAAGCTAACAGTTGGGAAAGTTAAGCCGATGACAAGTGGAATAGCCAGAAGAGAAATACTCGTCATCTTGGCCAATCGGCTGTTCAGATGACTGTGGGTTTTGATTTGCTTCATCCAGATATACAATTGAACAATTGCCAAGATAAAGGAAAGCACCATGGAGATATAGGCCAGATAGGAATAGTGCATGTTGATGTACTGGTTTAGTTTGCCCGACAGATGGAGGTAAATAGTCAGTTCAAAATAGCCAGCTAAAACTAAAAATCGAATCATAGGATGACTCCAATCAAGAGAGAATAGGCTAAAACGACCAGAGTCACAATCGTAATGAAGTGACTAATAAATCGTGCTTTCAAGTAATTTTTCATCATGAGAATATTTTTGATATCCAGCATTGGGCCAATGACGAGAAAGGCCAGAACTGGAGCCAAACCGAAACTCGAGAGAAGAGAAGCACCTATAAAGGCATCCGCCTCACTACAGAGCGAAAGAAGAAAGGATAAAATCATCAAGAGCAGGATGGCAAAAAGAGGGGTCGCACTGATAGAGGTCAGAATCCGAGTCGGAACGTAGACCTGTATTATAGAAGCAAAGAGGCAGCCAAATACCAAATAACGCCCCGTATCAAAAAATTCATCAATGGCCTGCACAAAGACTTGAAAAACTTTTTTTGCAGAACTCAAGTAAGAAAAATCATGCTCATGACAAGTCAGACGATTTTCTTTCTGAATCGGTTCTTGCCAGAAAAATCCTAGAAAAATTCCTAGTATTACAGCCACAAGAATGGAACCCAGAGCTCGTAATAGGGCGACATGGAAGGAGTTGCCAAAGGCAGAATAGGTCGCAAAAAGAACAATGGGATTGATAACAGGTGCTGTCACAAGAAAGGGAACGGCCGTGTAACTGGGAACCTTTTTTTCCAGAAAACGATTGATAATGGGGACGATTCCACATTCACAAGAAGGGAAAAGTATACCAACGAAGGTGCCAAAGAAGATTCTCCCCCAACGATTTCGAGGGAGAAAATGATAAACCCTGTCAGGTGTGATATAGACCTCAATCAGCCCTGAGACAATGCTTCCTATCAGAACGAAGGGAAGGGCTTCAATGATAATAGAGAGAAAAATGGCTCCAGTTTGAAGTACACTAGATGGGAGTTGTTGAAAAGCAGTCATCTAGTTTTTCTTTTCTGCTTTGGCTTTTTTCTCTTTGTCATCAGGGAAAGTGACTTGTTTCAAATCTGGGAGTTTAGCAAACTCTTCAAACATCTTGTCCAAGTCGTCTCGTTTTGTAAATTTTACAGCCATAGGTGTACCTCGATTCTAAATTCTACCTCTATTATACTATTATTTTGAGGAAAAGGGAAAAGTTAAAATTGAGTATCTAACGAATAATAGAGTTTGATATATCCTGATATACACTATGATTGTGATATAATAGTTGTGGAATAACGGAGGAAATTATGGATCATAAAAAAAATCGGTCAGATTACCGATGAAGTAAAAAAAATCGGTCAGATTACCGATGAAGTAAAAGAAATTTTTGATATTGTTCTTGAAGCGAGCGACATAAAGGTCAACAAAGACGGTTTGAGAAGCCATATGATAAAAGGCCATCACAATGATGTGATTCATCATATTGAAGACCTGGAACTCATACTAAGGAACCCAGATTTCGTCGGCATCAATCCACGAGAGAAAGACGCCAGTTTTGAATATGTAAAAAGATTTGATAATAATGTTCTTGTTGCGATTAAGTTGCGATTAAGTTACATAAAAGTGGTGATTTCTTTTATGTTCCGACCATGTATCGTTTACAAGATTACAAGTTACAAAGTCGTATTAAGTCTGGTAGATTGAGAAAACATAACATTAAATTGTCTGAAAATTTATTGACAGATTAGAAAAAACATAGTATAATGAAACGTAAAATGAATTCAGGTTTCCTGAACCGATAGGAGTATACAATGAAAAAACTAGGTTTTGTCCTTTTATCTTCAGCCTTGCTACTGACAGCATGTGCAGTCCGTTTTGAAAAATCAACCGAGACAAATGATTCATCTAAGGTGACAGCCTTGTCTGAAGACAAGCAAAAAATGCTTGATAAGGCCACTGCTGAATATAAGACTTTTGTGCAAGAGCAAATCGATAAGCTTTTGACAGATACGGAAGGCTTTGTCAAACTGTTGAAAGAAGGTAAGTTAGAAGAAGCCAAAAAGGTTTATCCACTGATTCGTATGTCTTATGAGCGTTCAGAACCAATTGCTGAAAGTTTTGGTGAGTCAGATGTCAAGATTGACTTCCGTTTGGCAGACTATATGGACGAAAACAAGACAGAAGAAGGTTGGTCAGGTTTCCACCGTATCGAGCGTATCCTTTGGGAAGACAATACAACTAAAGGAACTGAAAGTTATGGCGATCAGTTGGTCAATGATATCAAGGAATTGAAAGCCAAGATTGCAACTGTGGATGTGGACTACAAGGTCATGTTGACTGGGGCAGTCGACTTGCTTAACGAAGTAGCGACAAGCAAGATTACGGGTGAAGAGGAAATTTATTCTCATACAGACTTGTATGATTTCCGTGCAAATATCGAGGGAGCTGAGAAGATTTTCCAACTTTTTAAACCTTTACTTGAAAAATCAGATGCTAACCTAGTTAAAGAATTGGAAGCAGATTTCAAGTCAGTTAATAGTTTGCTGGACAAACAAATGACCGACAAGGAACACTACAAACTCTATACTGATTTGACAAAAGAAGATACCAAAGAATTGTCAGAAGCTGTGACAAAACTTGGTGAACCTCTATCACAAATGGGTAAATTTCTTAGTGGAGAATAAGAGTCATGACTGAAAAAGACGAAAAGTTTTTTGAAAAGAAAATGGACCGTCGAGAATTTCTAAAAAAAGCAGGGATTGGAGGGGCTGGTTTAGCGCTAGGACTCTCTGGTGCTTCTGCTTTTTTCGCACCTAAGCTAGGAAGTCAGGAAAAAATCTCGTACGGAAATGAAAAAATTGCTTTTTATGGCAAGAATCAAGCTGGGATTAGTACGCCCATGCAAAAGAATATCTATTTTGTCGTTTTGGACTTGCATACGACGGATAGAGATAAGATTATCCAGTTGTTCAAGGATTGGACGGATTATAGTGCCAAGTTGGTTGAGGGGGAATTGGTCAAAAAAGATGGACAGAATGCTCTCTTACCTCCTAGCGATACTGGGGAGACAGTCGGGCTTAACCCGCATCGTTTGACCCTGACTTTTGGTGTCTCTGCCAGTTTCTTGAAAAAGATGAACTTGGAAAACAAGCGTCCTCAAGTGTTCAGAGATTTACCGCCTTTTCCGAAGGAGCAATTGCGTGAAAAATATACAGGTGGAGATATTGTGATTCAGGCCTGTGCAGATGATGAGCAGGTTGCCTTTCATGCTATTCGAAATCTTATCCGTAAGGGGAGAAATGCAGTGACCCTCCGTTGGAGTCAGTCTGGTTTTGCAGCTATCGGTGATCGAATGGAGACTCCGCGTAACCTCTTTGGTTTTAAAGATGGAACAGCAAATCCAACCAAGGAGCAAGACTTTGACCGCGTTATCTGGGCTGATAGTAAGGATTGGATGGAAAATGGTTCATATATGGCAGTTCGTCGGATTCAGATGTTTTTAGAGACTTGGGATCGCACTAGTCTTGAAGAACAAGAAAATACTTTTGGTCGTTACAAGGAAAGTGGTGCTCCCTTTGGTAAGAAGAATGAGTTTGATGAAGTGGATTTGAGTCTCTTACCTGATGATTCGCATGTTCGTTTAGCTAAGGAAGTAGACAAGCCCCTTTTGCGACGTTCTTATTCTTACTCTGATGGAATTGATGAAAAAACTGGCCAGTTTGATACAGGATTGCTTTTCATTTCTTTCCAGAAGGATCCTGATAACTTTGTCAAGGTTCAAACCAATCTAGGTGCTACTGATAAGATGAATGAATATATCACTCACATCGGTAGTGGACTCTTTGCTTGCTTTGGTGGTGTGGAGAAAGGAGGCTACATTGGTCAGAAATTATTGGAAGGCTAGAAGCTGGTTACTAGTTTTAGCTTTGTCATTTTTAATTCTTTCCCCAGTAGGTGCCCAAGAAAGCTTGAGTTCTTACTTTGTGAAAATCACAGATGCTTCTAAAGCAGTGAAAAATGGGAATCAGTCTGAGGCCCAGAAACTTGTTCAAGAGATGGCATCAGACTTTGAAAGAGTAGAAGATAGCAATTCTGAGGCTGGTAAAGTCGTTAAGGAAAAGTTAGCTCAGTCAGGCGAGATTACTGAAGACAAACTCACCGAAATTTCTGCAGCCCTATTAGCTTTTGAAAAAGAACAAAATCCTGTTGACTTAGATGCGGAAAAGGAAAAATTGGTAAACCGTCTAAGTCCTCGTTTTGAAGCCTTGGAACAAGCCATTGCCTCCAAAGATTTGGAAAAGGTTCGAGAAGCTTTTAAGAAAATGAATTCCACTTGGACCATCAATGAAAGTGTGGTTCGTGACAATAGTACGGCCCATTATGGACGTGTTGAAACAGCTATTTCTTTCTTGCGTAGTAGTATGGAAACCGAGCCTACAGATTTTAATTCAATCCAGATTTCCTTTGAGGACTTAAAAAAGGCTATTGATGATTTTGTAGCTGGAAAAGCAGTCGTAGCAACATCTTCTGATTTGAGTCTTAAAGACGGTATTGCCCTTTTGACAAAGGCTTTGAAACAATTCCAAGCTGGTGATCAAGCATCAGGAGCAGCTAGCATGAAGGAATTCATCACTATCTGGCCAACGATTGAAGGCTCTGTTAGCACGACCAATCCTTCCCTCTATACTCGAGTGGAAAGTGAAAGCCCTGTGATTATGGTCAAGGGAAGTGAGAAGGAATACCAAGAAAAATTAGAAAAACTGATTGCAGATTTATCACAAATTGATACTAGCGCACGTTACAATGCCTTTGATGCCATGCTGATTCTCCTGAGAGAAGGGGTAGAGGCTCTCTTAATCGTCATGGCCTTGGTGACGACCTTGAAAGCAGCCAAGATGCGAAAGGGACTCAAGTGGGTTTATGGTGGTGCTATCACTGGAATCATGGCTAGTCTCCTTATTGCTTTTATCCTGCAAATTGCCTTTCCAGCAGTAACATCAGGCTCCAATCGTGAAATCATCGAAGGAGCAGTGGGAATTTTTGCAGTAGCTATGATGATTTTGATTGGAATCTGGCTCCACAGCAAATCCTCGGTCAAAAAATGGAATACCTTTATGGAGTCACAAATGGAAACAGTGACCAAGACAGGCTCCTTTATTTCCATGTTTGCTCTCAGTTTTCTAGCTGTTTTCCGTGAGGGAGCAGAAACCATTCTCTTTTATGTTGGGATTTTACCAAGGATTTCCAGCTTTGAATTTGTCTTGGGAATCTCACTTGCCTTACTGGTTCTGGTAATTATTGCCATAGTGATGAATAAGGCCAGTCAATTCTTCCTGCCACATAAGGTCTTCTTTATCCTGACTTGGATGATTTATGCCCTAGCCTTCAAGATGCTGGGAGTTAGTGTCCATGCTCTTCAGTTGACCAATATGGCACCAAATCACTTGCTGACAGGCTTTCCAACGATCGATTTGCTTGGAATTTATCCAAGTTGGGAAGGCTTGGTCAGCCAGCTAGTCTTTGTTATTATTGTCTTGATTGTCACTTTTAGACAGGGTGAAAAATAGATGGACAGAAAAGAATTGACAATCGTGGAACATCTGGTAGAATTTAGAAAGAGATTATTGGCTGTGGTCATTTGTTTCTTTTTGGTATTTTGTGTCTCCCTACTTTTTGCAGACCAGATTTATCAGTATGTGACCCAATCTTTTCAGCAAAAGTTGATTGTTTTAGGACCTAATGATATTTTATGGATTTACATACGTTTGGCTAGTCTGATGGCCTTTACCATCACCTTACCTTACACAGTTTATCATATTTGGTCTTTCATCAAGCCCGGTTTAAAGAAGGAAGAAGCGAGAGCTATTTTTGCCTATATTCCAGCTAGTTTCCTTTGTTTTCTGGTTGGACTGGCTTTTGGTTTTTACTTTGTAACACCGGCCTTACTTCAGGTTTTATTAGGGTTGGGAGAAGGTCTGTTTGAAACGCAGTTAACCGCCCAAAATTATCTGTCCTTTGTTTTTCAAACGACCTTGCCTTTGGCCCTGATTTTTGAGTTGCCAGTTATCATTGCCTTTTTGACGTCGATTGGGCTCATTGGAGCAGAATTATTGATTGCTTATCGCCGATATGCCTATTTTATCTTATTGGTACTTGCAGTCATCTTGACACCAGCCGACTTTGTTAGTGATTTGGCAATGACTGCCCCCTTGATTTTACTCTATGAATTAAGTATTGCTATCAGCAAATACATTATGAAACGCAAGCAGAAAGGAGAGAGAAATGGGAATCTTACGTGATATTGGAGCACCAGGATTGATTATCATCGTTTTAGGAGCTCTCTTGATATTTGGACCAAAACGATTGCCTGAATTAGGTGAATCAATCGGTAAAATGCTATCTGAATTTAAAAAAGCAGTTAAAGGAACTGAACATCAAGATAAGGAAGACTAAATCTTGTCAGATAAAAAAACTTTGTACTCTGAAAAGCATCGTGTGGCTAGCTAGAGTGCAAAGTTTTTTTATTTTTTAGTTAAAATGAAGACTGTGTTCCTTATAAGTACAAGGTTATTAAGAGAGTGGTGGACATTAAAATGATGATTTTGAGTTTTTGTTATTTTTGCTTTGGAGCAAGGTAACATAGTCACTTTTGGTGTGAAATAAGTGGGAAAGAAAAACAGTTCTTTGAGTCTGGTCGATAAAGTAAAGCAAGATATACTGACCGATAATTTTTCCTCGCGTAGGGTACTTACTGTTGATTTTTAGTTCGATTTTTTCATCTGCATCAAAGCCAGCTTCAGGAAAAGTTTCTAAACTTTTTAAGCCGTCTAAAATTCTGGCTACAGTATTCTTAGCAGACTGAGGTGATAAAAGAACAGTAGTAATGTAGTCATGGATATTGTCAATTGCCTGACTCACTTCAGTAGAAAGACTCACTTTATAAGCCATATCGTAGCCTCATATTGTCTAGGGAAGTTCCTTGTCCGGATTCGTATTCTCTTAAGGAGCGTTCAGATTGGGCTTGTAGTTCCTGAATCAATCGCTCACGATGTATATCTTCTACAGTTTTTATTGGTAAATCCTGTTCGAGAACAATCTGCTCGATAAAAAGACTAATAGCATCCGTCATAGTCATTCCTTTTTCCTTGATGATAGCTCTAGCTTGTTCCATTGATGACTCATTGATTTTAAAATTGTATTGCTTAGTAAGTGATGTCGTCATGGTATATCTCCAATCTATACTATATATAGCTAGTATATATCTTTTATATTTTTTAGGCAAGAGAAAACTTTGTACTCTAGAAACTATCGAGAGTGTAAAGTTTTTTTAGTTTGGAACATGAAAACAGCAGTTGATTTCAAGAAACAAAAAAGAACAGCCGAAGCTGTCTTTTTATCATTATTTGAGACCGTATTTTTTGTTGAAACGATCCACGCGTCCATCTGCTTGAGTGAACTTTTGACGTCCGGTGTAGAATGGGTGTGAGTCTGATGAAATTTCCACACGGATCAATGGGTAAGTTTCGCCTTCGAACTCAACTGTTTCGTTAGAGCGTTTTGTTGAACCGCTAAGGAATTGGTAACCAGTAGTTGTGTCCATGAAGACAACTGGGCGATATTCTGGATGGATATCTTTTTTCATTTTACAATATTTCCTTTCTGCCATGGTCTCTTTGCGAGCCATAGATTGTTACCATACTAGTCTATCAGATTCTGAAAAGTTTGGCAAGTATTTTATCAGTTTTTAAGCAAGTTTTTTAACTTTTGGTAGATGATTTCGTTTTCTTCTAGGCTATAGGAATTAGCACCACTTGCTAGAGGGTGGCCTCCACCATCATGTTCCTTGGCGATTTCATTGATAGGATGGATTTTACTACGTAAGCGAACGCGGTAGTGGCCATCAGCCTGCTCCACAAAAATTCCCCAGAGACTGACGCTGTCAATGCGTCCAGGTGCACCGACAATGGCTGCAGTTTCAGCATCGGTGACATTGAATCGTTTTAAGATTTCCTGACTCAGGATAACACGAGCAGCACCATTTTCATCCACTTCCAGATGGTCGTAGATGTAGCCTTGAAGTTTAGCAATTTTGTAACTCATAGTGTCCATTTTGCGAGTGAGAGCCGCAAAGTCAAAGTTATGTTCTCTCAAATAAGCAGCCAGGCGAAGAGTCCGTGCAGTGGTAGAAGGGTAGAGGAAACGACCTGTATCGCCAACGATTCCTGCAAAGAGCAACTCAGCAGCGCAATCTGACAAGGCTAGCTGGGTTGTTTGGGCAAATAGGGTAATCATCTCACTAGCGCTACTTGAACTAGTATCTACCCAAGATAAGTCGCCATATACATCATCATTTGGATGGTGGTCAATCTTAATGAGAAAATCACTTTGACTATAGCGCTTATCATCGATACGAGCGGTATTAGCTGTATCACAGACGATGACAAGGGCTCCTTGGTAGGCATTATCTTCAACAGAATCCATTTCAGCCATCCAAGTAAGAGTTGGTTCATCAAAACCAACTGCTTTGATGTTTTTTTCTGGGAAATGATGTTTGAGAAGAGCTTTCAAACCCACCTGACTTCCCAAGGCATCAGGGTCTGGTTTCATATGACGATGAATGATAATCGTGTCGTATTCTTTGATTTTTTCTAAAATTTGATGGCAAATTTCCATAAATAACCTCAATTCTTTCTCATTTCATTGTAGCACAAGAATTTTTATTTTTAAAATGAAAAAGATGTGATATAATGGAGAAAGATAAATTGAGGAGGACGATATGGTATTAGCAAAAATTGTATTTGCCAGTATGACCGGTAATACCGAAGAAATTGCAGATATTGTAGCAGACAAATTACGTGACTTGGGCTTGGATGTCGATGTTGATGAATGTACAACTGTTGACGCTTCAGACTTCTTGGAAGCTGACATCGCTATCGTTGCGACCTATACTTATGGTGATGGTGAATTGCCAGATGAGATGATGGACTTCTACGAAGACCTAGCAGATCTCAACTTGAATGGCAAAATCTACGGAGTGGTTGGTTCAGGAGATACCTTCTACGATGAATTCTGTAAGGCTGTTGATGACTTTGATCGTGTTTTTGTTTCGACAGGAGCAGAAAAAGGTTCAGAATGTGTTAAAGTTGATCTCTCTGCTGAGGAAGAAGACATTGAGCGCTTGGAACAATTCGCAGAAGAATTGGCTGCTAAAGTAGGATAAGTATAAACGTGCGCTGATGTAATCAATCAGTGCATTTTTCTTATCGTGAGTTAGGATTTTACTAGCCTATTTGGTGGCTTTTTGATACAATAATTCAAATAAAGGAGGAGACTGTATGGATTTAGATAGTATTCGTCAAGAAATTGATCAAATCGACGACCAAATCGTCAAGCTCTTAGAAGAACGAATGCATTTGGTTGAGGGTGTAGTTGCCTATAAGAAAGCTTCAGGTAAACCGATTTTAGATACCAAGAGAGAAGCGGTTATTTTTGAAAAGGTTAGAAGTCGTGTAGGAGATAAGCGCTATCAGGAAACTATTGTCGCGACTTTTTCGGACATACTCAAACGTTCGCGTGATTATCAGAATCAGAATATCAAATGAAAAAAGAACAATTTTATCCGCTAGGCATTTTTATAGCTGCTATGTTGGGCGGACTTGTGCGCTACCTTGTTTCTACTTGGTTATCAGCCAGTCCAGACTTTCCTTGGGGCACTCTCTTTGTCAACTATCTGGGAATTTTCTGCTTGATTTATCTTGTCAAGGGATATCTGGTCTATAAGGGGACTAGTAAGGGCTTGATTTTAGCACTAGGGACGGGCTTTTGTGGAGGTTTAACAACTTTTTCCAGCCTAATGCTTGATACTGTGAAGCTGCTTGATACAGGGCGTTATCTTAGTTTAGTCCTGTATTTGCTTTTGAGCATCGGTGGAGGCCTACTCTTAGCTTATTTTCTAGGGAGGAAGAAATGGTAATGGTCTATCTTGCAATTGCTTGTGGTTTCGGAGCTTTAGTGCGCTATTTCTTTTCCCGCTATAATCAAACTTCTAAATTGCCCCTCGGAACGCTCATAATCAATCTTCTAGGTTGTTTTTTAATTGGATTATTCTACAATCATGTGGAGTCTAAGGAAGTCTATGCTATTTTAGCAACAGGATTTTGTGGAGGTTTGACAACTTTTTCGACCTTGAATGACGAACTCCAAAGATTGTTAAGTGATAGGAAGGGATTTTATTCTTATTTAGCTTTGACCTACCTCGGTGGTTTGATTGCGATTTTTTTAGGAATTCTGCTATAAATTTCTTTACTTTTTTGTGGAAATTTGGTAAACTGTATCTTGTGTGTAATGGACGCACAAAAATACAGTTTATCCGCTGAGGAAGATTCCTCAAGATTGACAAAGATAGGAGAATAAAATGAATCCATTAATCCAAAGCTTGACTGAAGGTCAACTTCGTACAGATATCCCATCATTCCGTCCTGGTGACACTGTTCGTGTACACGCGAAAGTTGTCGAAGGTAACCGTGAACGTATCCAGATTTTTGAAGGTGTTGTTATCGCACGTAAAGGTGCTGGTATCTCAGAAAACTACACAGTTCGTAAAATCTCTAACGGTGTAGGTGTTGAGCGTATCTTCCCAATCCACACTCCACGTGTTGAAAAAATCGAAGTTGTTCGTTACGGTAAAGTACGTCGTGCGAAATTGTACTACTTGCGTGCTCTTCAAGGTAAGGCAGCTCGTATCAAAGAAATCCGTCGTTAATTCGACTAAAACTCTGCTTTTTCAGCAGAGTTTTTATCTAGCTCCCTTAGTTCAATGGATATAACAACTCCCTCCTAAGGAGTAGTTGCAGGTTCGATTCCTGCAGGGGGCATAATAAGAAGCGTAAAGAAACATAAAGAATATTCAAAGTGTTTATTTGTAGGCAATCATCACAATTTAGTTTTTTAAAATAGGTTAGTATTTTTGGAATCTTTGACCAAAGTGTGACCAAAATTTGACCAAAAGTCAATGAATATAGAATAAAGTAGATCAGGAAGCTGGTCTATTTTATTTTGTAGTTATTGAGAAAAAGTGGTTTGTTTTAATTTGACTATTACACACATAATGCGTATAATAGTAAGTGTAAGGAGGTAACGAATATATATGCCACTTACAGGTAAAGAAATGGTGAAACTAGCTCTTGAGAATGGATGGGTTGAAGTTCGTCAAAGAGGAAGTCATCATCATTTTAAGAAAGAGGTTTTTTCTTATCTTGTCACGATTCCAGTTCATGGAAATGAAGATTTGGGAAAGGGATTGGAGAGAAAGATTCTCAAAGATTTAGGATTGTAATTTTTACTTTCCTAAGTCTTTTTACATCAGAGGTAGTAGAATGTTGGGGGTAGTAGAATGTTAAAAACGTATCCAGCTATTTTTCATAAAGAAGGAACAGGATATTGGGTAGAATTTCCAGAATTTGGTGGTGGTACAGAAGGAAAAAATATCGAAGAAGCGATGAAAAATGCTCGAGAAATGCTTGAAAATGTTTTAGCTTCTTATATCGATGAAGGGATGGCGTTGCCTACTCCAAGTGATATTTTAAAGATTGAAGTTTCAGATGGTTTTGTATCAATGATTCAAGTTGATCCTGCGCCTTTTGTGAGAAGTAACAAGGCGATTAGAAAGAACGTGACCGTTCCTGAATGGCTAGTTCGTCTTGCTGATCGAGAAAAGATTAACTATTCAGAAGTTTTGGCACAAGCATTAGAGAAGAAGTTGCAAGTTTAAATTTAAAGACTGTATTTATTAGGGAATAAGTTTGATATGTATTGGTAAAAGTGATACAATAGATATACAAGAAGAAAAGGAGAAATGCTATGTCACAAATTGCTGTAAGAGTAGATGATGAATTGAAAAAAGAAGCGACTGCGATTTTTAATGAGTTGGGGTTAGATATGTCAACTGCTGTGAAGTTATTTTTGAAGCAAAGTGTGTTGACAAGAAGTATTCCTTTTGAAGTTAAACTTGATTCTGAGTAAGGTGAAATAAAAGTGTGGATAGATATAATCTAAAGGGGTTCGGTTATGGTTTATACAATAGATCAGATAAAGGAAAAAATTGTTCCTGTTGCTAAACAATATGATTTATCTAAAATTTATCTATTTGGCTCTTATGCTAGGGGCGAAGCTGATGGGAAAAGTGATGTTGATATTGCTTTGGAGTTAGAGGATGATTCTATATATTTTGATGTATATGGTAGACTTTTGACTATTTTTGATGGTAATATAGATATTCTATTGGTTAGTGATTTACTTTCTCCAAAAACAAACATTGGGAAGTTAGTCAAGAAAAATTTTTTGAATGATAGAGAGGTTATTTATGAGAAGTCAATCTCTTGAAACTGATATAGCATATTTGAAGGATATGGTTTTATATCTTGATAAGGCCGATGCTGTTTTGTATAAAGCAAGAAGATATAATTTACCTTTAGATGATGATATGGTAGTTGATTCTATCGCTATGAATTTAGGACAGGTAGGAGAACAGTTATCGTTAGGCAAATTATCAGAGGAAGTAAAACAGAAGTATTCAGATAGGATAAACTGGACTCAGATAAAAGGTTTTAGAAATTTTATTTATCATAATTATTCTAACTTAAATTTTAAAATTATAGAGGGTATATTGAAGGAATCTGTTCCCAAAACGAAAGAATCTTTACACTCGATTATAAGAGAATTAGAAGGTGAATTATAAAATAGAAAATGAAAGAGAAACTCTAAAAACGTATGGAAGATTTGCTAGAAATCGACAAATTTTATTCCTCAAAAAACGAATACTTCCATAAGAGAAATTATTATTGATGAAGATTTAATATCTGTATTGGATGCATTGAAAGAGGAACAAGATAAGGTTCTTTATAATCGTGAAGAATTAAAGAAATATGATTTGGTCTCTTGTGATAGAAGGTATAAACTTTCTACAAATTATGGATTGAATAAATACTTGAAAGTATTTTTATCCGAACTTGGGATAGGTAGCCAAACCATGATAGCAAAAGCAGGCAGGCATATTTACGGTTTATATTTATTAGACTTCCTGCAAAACTAGAATCCTAGTTCATGATTGATAATACCAGCAATCAAATTCATTCGTAATCCGAAGCGTTTACGATGATTTCGATAGGTTGTTGAAAATATTTTAAACGTTTTCATAGTGAAATGAAATAAGAACAGGACAAATCAATCAAGACAGTCAAATCGATTTCTAA
>NZ_VMMS01000056.1:0-17606 GCF_013277315.1 Streptococcus sp. 2106 | reverse complement strand
CAGCTAGCTTCCTAGTTTGCTCTTTGATTTTCATTGAGTATTAAAAAACTCTCTTATCTGAAACCATCACAAAAAAACACTTGTTTTACTAATTTTAAGTGTACCACAATACCTCCAATTGCTAATCGATAGAATTGCTCTTAGGAAACATTCCCTTTCTGCTATTTTAGCATAAGTTTGTCTAACTGTGGCATTTGAAACTAGATAATTCTTCTGTTTCACGCGAAACACCCTGCGCCAAGCAAGGTGTTCTTGTTTTTTATGTCGTATAAATCGTTGAAGCTGTCGCAATGGTATGCCATTGGTTGGCTGTTGTAGCTGCGAAGTCCTTGTCTGCGTAGAAGTCGTTAAATGGCAGAATTTCCACTTCTAACTCGTCGATACGGTCAAGCTGCCCAGCCAGATAAGCCTCGATACGGCTTTCTGCTCGTTTGATGCGTTGCAAGAGTCCGCCCATACGGATGTCAACTGTATCCAAGCCAAAGACCTTGTTTTCCTTCAGCCATTGATGGCTAAAGAGGGCATGGAAGTGTTCGATCGCGCTTCTGAGTTCTGGTAATTCTTGTCTTGCGATTTCTTGCAGACTTTCCTTATCGTTTATTTGATAGGCCTGACGAATGCGTCTTCCCACATCCACTTTGCTACTTAAAATGGCATTCAACTGGGCCTGAGTTTCAAAGAGGTAAGCATAATTTCCTGCTTTTTCTTTAATGTCAGCAAGCGTCTCAGCAGCCTGATCGAAGTGCGGTTTGTCCTGTTCAGGTGTCATATGCTGGTCAAGGATCGGACAGAGAACATCCTGATAAAAGACATAGCGGTTAGGATTGATGCCACTGAGATTGTCCGGCAAATCTGGCAAGAGGTTAGCAAGGTCAATCTGCATAAAATCTTCAACCGATAGACCTGTATTGGTCTGGAAATGAGCAGACAGTCGGTCTAGGTCATTGCGGTAGCTTAGTTCTGCCCAGATTTGCAGGCTTGGGAGAATAGAAAACTGGGCTGTTTCACCACCATTGTCCCCCCAACCAGTCACGATGACTTCTTTGATGTCATTGGCACGACAGGCTTTATTGGCCTCGATAGCCACTAGACAGCTGAAATGGTTGTTGGGTGTGAAACCAATCCACTTCCAAGCTCCCCCTGCAAAGGCAAGGTCATGACTAATCTTATGATGATTGCGGAAGTTACGGTTGTATTTTTCCTCACTATCCTGATAATAGTCCCAGTAAACCAGAGTCACACGGTCTTTGAGACGGTCTAGGTAGACACGCGTTTCCTCTGGAATTTCCACATCACGGTCGTACTGGCCATCTGCTGACATAAGTTTAAAGAACATATCGCTCCACATCTGGCAGTGGAAACCATATTTATCAGCAATATCCAGCACGCGCTCCAAGTGTTGACACATTAGGAGACTACGATCCACAACACCGTTCAATATCAAATAACGTCCCAAGCCAACCAAGTGGGCTTCGTCCATCCCGATATTGACCTTGCGAGTTTGCAGTTTAGACAGCGTCGCAAACATACCATCAATCAGGTCATAAACCTTTTCTTCGCCAATGAGGAGAATATCCTCCACATCACGGAGTTCCTGCACTTCTTTGACACCCCATTTGACGAAGGCTGACAAGTGGGCCAAGGTCTGGATGCAGGGCACAAAGGTCATGTCAAACTGCTGGGCATAGGCTTCGATTTCCTGCAACTCCTCAGCCGAATAAGCCCCACGGAAATAGCCAAAGTAAGGCTGCCCTGCAATCTGGTAGGTATCTTCCATGTAAAGTTCAAAGGTTGAGTAGCCCATGAGAGCCAAGACCTCAATCATCTGCTTGGCAGAAGCGACATTCAGCACCGCATTGCGCGAACAGTCAGCCATGTAGGCCAACTCTTCATAAGCTGCTTGTTCTTCAATCTCTACCTTGTCACCTTCTGCTAGAGCCGTTGCCAACAAGGACAAGGCACGATAAAGTTGGTGAGGTTTGCGGTAGGTCAATTGATAGTGACCATCCTCACCCTTGATTGAAATAGAGGCTTGGTCAGACTGAGCGACAGATACCTCTACATCTGGTAGCGAAATGTGCTTTTTAAGCAACTCTACTGCTTGCTCTTGTTTGGAACTAAGTCCTGTAAATCTTACCATTGATTTTCCTCCTGTAACCAGTTGACAAGGGCACCGTAGAGATTAGCATCTGCATGATAGGTGCAGGCTTGGATGACGGGTGCGACCGTGTATTCTTCGTAGGTTTCGACAAAGTCTTCAACAGTTTCCTTGACACCTTGGATAAAATCTGGATTTTGACTGATAGAACCTCCCAGACTGATGACATCTGGGTCGATGAGATACTGGATATTGAGCAATCCTTGCGCCAGATTACGATTCATGCGCTCAATGGCTTCTTGACAAAGGGCATTTCCTGCTGCAGCCTCTTGATAAATCTTGCGACCGTCCCAGTCAGTCTGACCAGATTTTTCAATCACGTATCGCACCATATTGCCAGTTGACGCTAGTTGCGACCAGTTGTTGAGCTTTTCAGCAGGGGCAAGGGTTGTCATATAGCCAAATTCTCCACCCAGACCGTGGCGACCTCGATGAAGTCTACCATTGATAATCATGGCTCCGCCAATCCCTGTCCCAATCACGACACAGGCTGCATTTTCAAGCTCTGGATGAGCTAGTAGTTCACTGAGTCCAACGCAGTTGGCATCATTTTCTAAATGGACAGGTAGCTGATAAGAGCTAAGCGCCTCATACCAAGAAAAGCCATGGATGTAGGGCACCGCACTGAAGCCATCAATCACACCTGTCTCTTGATTGACCGCACCTGGAACACTCATAGCAATCCCACTGTAATCCTGCTCTGACAAGCGCTGGTCTAGCCAAGCTAATAAATCCTCCAAACTTTCAGGCGTTGGAATGCTTGTCTTATCTAATATTTTCCCATCAGGAGTCAGACTAGCAAACTTAATTCCAGTCCCTCCGATATCAATTGTTGCAATGGTCATTGTTTTTACCATAAAAAGGGGCGAATCAGCAGTTAGTTCTTACCTTTTCGCCCCTCCTTTCTTTTTATGTTTACTTTTTGAAATTAAATTTCTTCTTTTTTAATCAATTCTGTACGAATTTCTTGTGGTGAAATGAAGCCTCTATGAACTGGGTATGGTCGTTCAAGTAGGTCAAGGAAGAGATGTTGACTTTCTGGTACACGCACATTTTCTTGACTCATATTGTAGTAACGGAGTACATATCCTTCTTCATTTTCAGCTACCTTAAAGGCTGTTGGACAGATTTGCGGTATGCTGAGAACAGAATGGCTCAAGAGGCTACCAGTCGCTGCCACGCTCCCTTCCTGTCTAGCAAGCTGAAGGCTGGCAAACGGTGTCTGCAAGGCCTTAGCTCGACGATAAGCTGAGAAGCGTTCTTGGGCTTGGTGGCACTCAAGCGCAAACTCGACTTCAAATTCACGCAAGCATTGTGCTTCTGGTGTTGGGAAGTAGCCCCAGTCACCTAGCTCACCTGATGCACGCAAAATAGTCACTGCAATGGTGTCGTCTCCAAGGATTTCGTATTCATTCAATCCCTTGTTGGATACAGTCACACCTTTTTCATCGTCATACAGACTAACAAAGGCTTGTTGGTGTTGAGGATTTTCAGGATTTTCCCATGAAGCAGCTGGTTTGTTTGGTCGTGTCACCACCTCATAGATGCTTTCAGAATCATTGCTTGGACGCGTGTTATGAGTCTTGACCAAGAGACGGATACGGTGATCCTTGGCAGTGTTAGTAAAGCGAGTCTTGAAGCGGATTTGTGGATTGTCAATAAAGACAGTCAACTCAGTTTCAAGAGGAATGCTTGTCAATTCTTCTGACCGTCCAGCCTCACGCTTCATAAACTCGATGATGCCTTTTTGCTCTTCTTCTAGCTTTTCATCTGCACTGACAGGCACGGTCAATTCATGTTTGAGCAAAATCTTAGCATAGCGAGCTGTGTTTTCCAAGATCTCGTAGCCCTTAAGCTCTGCATAGATTGGCTCTGTTCCTTTTGGTTGGAAATAGATATACTCATTTCCGATGTCTCCACGGTCTTCGAAGCGGATAAAATCTTCATAGGCTTCGTGAGTTGTCTTGTCATAGACTGTGATGTTGTCATCTACACTTACCGTTACAAATGGCGTATCAATCACTCCGTTTTGGTAAATGCCGTCGCGGTGTTCTTGCTCTCCTTCCAGCAATTGGAAAGTTGTCCAAGAAAGCGGAGCTAGGTGAACTGGAATGGTCACGCGCACTTGTCGAGCAATACGAGCTTGGCGGAACTTATCTTTTGGTAAATCGTACTCAAAATTAGCTCCGAGGTCTTCGATTTTAGCCTCTACAGGACGCCCATCCAAGTCCTCCACACGATAACTTGGCAAGGTTAAGGTAGCCATCTTCTTGTAACCTTCTGTTGGGTGCAATTCCTTGAAATCACAAGTCGCAACATCAATCACTGTGCTGACAGTATCAACCTTATCATGCAAGCCTGTGTTAATGACAGTAAAGAGATATTCACTTTGAGCCTTAGACGTAGCAATTTTACCCTTCCACTCATTAAGAAGATTGCTTTTAACAAAGTTTCCTACTTGGTTGACCTTGGCAAAACGCGTTTCCATCTCACGGTGAACTTCGTCCACGCTACAGCCACAGATGCTATCATGCGGCGCATTCTGCAAAAGAGTTTTCCAAGCATAGGTCAACTGGTCCTTGTGGTTGTGACCCCCAGTGATAATCGTCAAGGGTTCTACAACTTGCTCTAGGAGGTTGCTATTTTCTTGGAAGGCTTGTTTGAGATAAATACGAGATGAAGAAGTGTTGGCAAGTGTGTACCAACCATCTGTTTCCTGACTGGTCAACTCACCTGTAACCGTTGATAATTGCTCTGGTAGGGCACTTTCCACGGCTTGGACATATTCATCAAAGGAACTGTGAACAAAGGTCACATCTGGGAAGAGTTCATTTGCCACACGAATGGCTTCACTCAGATTTTTCTGGACAGGCTGGTGGTCACAGCCGTTCATCATCAACCACTGGTTGGTCGAAGCGTAGACACGCACGTCTGCCAGTTTTTGTTTCCAGAAGGTCAAGGCCTCGTCTTTATCAACTGGAATTTCATTCCCGTTACTGTACCAGTTGGCAAAGAGAATACCCAGGACACGACTTCCGTCCGCACCCTGCCAGTACATTTCTGAAAACTGGGAAGTAAACTGCTCATCTTCGAGGACTTGGTTGTCAAATCCAATCGGCTTCACACCACGACCAAAAGCTGCCACGTGAATGCCTGATTTTTGAAGGATTTGAGGAGCTTGCCCCATATTTCCAAAGGTATCTGGAAAGTAACCAATCTGGGTTGATTTGCCCCATTTTGCACATTCTGCTTGACCAATCAAGGTATTGCGGACGTTGGCTTCACTTGAAATCAAGTAGTCATCCTGCAAAATGTAAAAGGGACCAATTTTAAGCTTGCCCTCGTCAATGTAACGTTGGACTTTATCGCGATTTTCAGGGCGAATCTCCAAGTAGTCATCAAGGACAATGGTTTGACCATCCAAGTGGAAGCTCTTGAACTCAGGGTCATTCTCAAAGAGATCAAAGAGATTGTCAAACAATTCCACCAACTGCATACGGTGGCTTTCAAAAGGCAAGTACCACTCACGGTCCCAGTGACTATGTGAGATAATATGTACGACAACATTTTCCATGAAGTAAAACCTCATTCTAAATTTAAATTTTAACGTTTTAAATGTAAATTTGTGATTCTGACAAGAATCGGTTGCGCTAATACTCAATGAAAATCAAAGTGCAAACTNNTTTGAGGTTGCAGATAAAGCTGACGTAGTTTGAAGAGATTTTCGAAGAGTATAAAGCACGCCCCTTAACGAATATCCAGGTAATCCAAGACCAATTCACAGAACATCATGTTGGCCCAAGAGAACCATTCACGAGAGTAGAGAGTTGGGTCATCCACGTGGAAGCTTTCGTGCATAACACCTGTACCACCATCGCAAGCAACCAGCTGATCCAGCAAGAATTTCTTCTCCGCCTTATCTCTTGTTGTCAAGCCTTGGATAGACAGAGCGATGGGCCAGATATAGCGATAGAAGGTATGAGAACTTCCGAGACCGCTAGCGTATTCTCCTTGGTAGAAATATGGATTTTCAGGGCTCAGAATGGTACGGCGAGTAGCTTGATAGACTTCGTCGTCAATGTCGCAGTAGCCCAGATAAGGCGCAGCCAACAAACTTGGTACGTTTGGATCATCCATGATGCTAGCATTTCCTAGACCATCCACTTCAAAGGCATAAATCTTTTCGCCCTTGCTGTTGCTTGTGTAGGCGTAGTTTTCAATTCCTTCTTGGATTTCAGCCTGAAGACGCTTAGCGTCAGTGATAACACTCTGGCTATCAGCTAGGTTTAATGCTGCAAAGATTTCTTGCACATACCCCAAAACAACAACTGCAAACATATTTGACGGAATCAAGTAACTATACTGACAACAGTCATCACTCGGACGAAAGGCTGACCAAGTCATGCCTGTCACTGCAAAATCAGGTCCAAAGCCATCATTTACCAAGGTATCTTCCTTGCGGTCCGTATCTCGGACAAAACGATAAGGAGAGTTCTTGTGGTCTTGTTCAACTGTCCATAGATGGAGAATTTCCTTAATCGCTACGACAAAAATCTCATCAAACTGACTAGTCTCGCCAGTCTCTTTCCAGAGGAGATAAGCCAACTGCAAAGGATAGCAAAGCGAGTCCACCTCATACTTGCGTTCCCAAATCCAGCCATTAAGGTCTGTGTGGTCAGTCTCATGGTGCCCCTTCCAGTTTTCCTCAATGTTGAAGGAATTGGCATAAGGATCCTTGAGTACCAAGGTCATCTGACGCTTGACCAAACCTGCAATGGTCTGACGCAGGAGGGCATCTCTTTTAGCCACATGCAGGTAGGGTCTGAGTTGAGCTGTCGAATCCCGAAGCCACATTGCAGGAATATCCCCAGTCAAGACAAAAGTGGAACCATCTTCTAGGATTTCAACCGTATTGTCCAAGGTATCTGTATAGCAACGCTCGAAAACATCCACCCACTCTGGATGGTCCTTAGCCCGCTCTGCCACTTCATCTAGCCATTCTCTAACAATTTCTTTTGAATAAATCATCGTGCAGTATCCTCTTTCAAACAAGTTTCATTTTCAGTATATAGCTTTTGAGACAGAAAATACATACACAAATGATAGTCATTTTTCTACAAAATAGTTATCTTTGAAACTCCTTTTCTAAAGGTTATCTTTTTCTGATATAATGTAGAAAAACAGCTAAAGGAAAGACTATGAAACCATTACTTGAAACCATCGATACCCGCTTTGGAACTGCCAGCAAGCATGCCTTTTCTCGGGGAAATACCCTGCCATACACAGGCGTGCCTTTTGGGATGAATTACTTTGTGCCCCAGACCAGTGACCAGGATGGATCTTGGTTTTTTGATCCACATCTGCCTATTTTTCAGGGGATTCGATTGACCCATCAACCAAGTCCTTGGATTGGGGACTACTCTTGGCTCCTTCTGACACCTGTCACCGGTCAACTGGGTGGAGACAGCCTCTTTCACCGCCAATCTTCCTATGACATAGATAAGGCCTCTTTCCAACCTCATTATCTGAAAATTTTCTCCCTGCGCTATCAGATTGAAAGCCAGCTTACACCGACTTGCTACGGTGCTTCTATTCGTTTGGAGCAAAAGCAAGGCAAAGCCCTCTCCCTCTATCTTCACGCAGAAGATGAACTGACAGTAGAGCAAGTAGATAAGCGGACTCTTGCCCTGCGACAAGAAGGTAAAACTGAGACCAACAGAAATCCACTGATACTGTTCACTGCCCTGCAAATGAACACGGATATTCTTGCTATCAGCCAAGAAGGTGGTGACTGGCGAATTGACTTAGCAGATAGCCATGCTGAGATTCAGCTAGCGACTTCTTTCATCTCGCCTTCTCAAGCACTGCTTAATCTACCTCAACAAGACTTCGATAACTGCAAAGCAAGTGCACAAAAAGATTGGAAAAATCTCCTCCATCGTTTTGACGTTATAGAGACAGGAGAGACTGACCGAACCTTCTTTGATCACTGCCTCTACAGACTCTTCCTCTTCCCACAGACTTTTTATGAGATTGATGAATCAGGGCAAGACATCCACATGGATCTGGCTACTGGCACTGTCAAGCCTGGTGTTCTCTTCAGCAACAATGGCTTCTGGGACACCTTCCGCACCACCTTCCCCCTCTTTGCCCTTATCATACCGGAACACTACCACCGCTTTTTAGAAGGTTTCCTCAATAGCTACCGCGATACTGGTTTTCTTCCAAAATGGCTAGCTCCAGATGAACGTGGCATGATGCCAGGTACACTTTTAGACGGTATTATCGCAGATAGCGCCTGCAAGAACATGGCTCCCGACTTGGAAGCAGAACTCTTCCAAGCCATGCTCGAAACAGCCAGCAAGTCCGACCCTCTCGGCATCAATGGTCGTCACGGACTAGCCCAATACCAAGAACTTGGCTACCTCTCTACCGACCACCACGAAAGCGTCAGTCACACCCTAGACTATGCCTATAGCGACTTTTGTATCGCCAGCTGTGCCAAAAAACTAGATCAGAATGACATCGCGGAAACCTACAAGGCTGCTTCACAAAATTACCGCCAGCTATTTGACGCTGAAACAGGCTACATGCGAGCGCGAGACAATCGAGGCAACTTTCGCCCTGACTTCTCTCCTTATAGCTGGGGACGCGACTATGCCGAATGTTCAGCCATCCAAGCAACTTTAGGCGTCCTCCACGACATTCCAGACTTAATCCAGCTTATGGGTGGAAAAGAAGCCTTCAGCAACTATCTTTTGAAAGCCTGTCAAGATGCTCCCCTCTTTGAGACAACAGGCTATGGTTACGAGATTCACGAAATGAGCGAAATGGCTACTGCTCCTTTTGGACAAGTCGCTATTTCCAATCAACCGAGCTTCCACATTCCTTATCTCTTCCGCTACAGCAACTACCCTGACTACACTGCCCTTCTTATCAAGACCTTACGTCAGAAAGCCTTTCACCCAAGTTGGCAAGCCTATCCTGGCGATGAAGACAATGGCAGTCTCTCTGCTTGGTACATCTGGTCAGCTCTCGGACTTTATCCAACCTGTCCAGGAAAACCAAGCTATGATCTCGGAATCCCTCTCTTTAATCACCTCCGTATCTACCTAGCTAAAGAAGGTAAATGGCTAGATATTCATACTGAGCAAAACCACAGCCACTTCAACTTTGTCAAAGAATGCCGACTGGACAAAAACCTAGTATCAACTATTCAACACCAAGACCTCCTAAAAGCTGATCAGCTAACTTTCACCCTCAGCTGGTTACCAAGTCAGCCGTCCACTTCCTGAAATGCAAAAATCTCCTAGCAGGCTTTCCTGCTAGGAGATTTTCTTATGAGAGGTACTTGTTAAGCTTTGAAAATCGGACTTATCATCTGATAATTATCAAATAATCTACCAATTAAGCTTCTTCGTCTTCTTTACGACGACGACCTGCAAGACCAAGACCAAGTAAGGCACTTGCGGCAGCTGCTACCATAGCTACAGTAGAATCTGCTGTACCTGTATTTGGCAACTCTTTAGCGACTGTACGCACGTTTGTTGCTGCTTGGTTGGCATTTGCTGCTTGAGCTGGAACTACAGCTGGTGTTTGAGCAGCTTGGTCATTAGCTGGACTTGCATGATTAGTTGCTGGAGAAACTTTCGCCAAGAAGTCTTCGATACGTTTAACCGTTGCAGCCACATCTGCCTGAGTTGCATCTGCATTGGCAAATACTTTCTTAGCATCCGCTGATAATGCGTTCGCTGCTTTTGCAGTTTCTGCATCAAGCTTAGCTGATTCTTGGATGATTAGTCCATCTAACTGACGAATAGCGCCTGCTAACTTAGCTTTATCCACTTTTGCTTCAGTGTTAGTAGCTCCGTTATTTTGAGCTGAAGGAGCTTGTTTAAAGATAGCTTCAGCGGTAATTGCTAAAACTTTGCCATCTTTAGTTACAACAGTTGCATTTCCTGCCTTGTCAAAGAGAACATCTACTACATCAGCATTTGCTGCTTTAATCTTAGCTTTTGCAGCTTCTTTTTCTGAATCTGTTAAGTTAGTAAAGTCTGCTACTGTTTCTTTTTCAAAGTCAAGGTTGATGTTATCTCCGCTATTCTTAGCTGTTACATCACTTTCTGTTTTCACTAATTGGTCTTTTGCAATCGATACTGTATTTCCATCTAGTGTTACTGTGGCGTTACCTTTATCGTCTACTACTACAGTCGCTCCTGAATTGACGGCTTCAATTGCTTTCTTAACTGCTGCTTTTTCATCTTCCGTTAAGTTATCTTTGTTTCCAACTAATGTACGGAATGCTGGTGTTTTCACTTTAGTAGTCTTAGCTTCGTCAGCTAGGTTTCCAGCTGGGATTACTAGGTCTAAAGCTGGAATATTCAGAACTGTACCATCAGCTTTAGTTACTGTTGCATTACCTTTGTCGTCTACTACTACAGTTGAACCTGGGTTGACTGCTTTAACCTTCTCTTCGATAGCTTTCTTCTCTTCTGGAGTTAAGGCATCTGGATCTGCTACTACAGTTTTAGCTGCTGGTGTATTGACATCATTGCCTGCATTTTCTTTAGTAATATCATCTTGTGTTTTCACTAAATCAGTGGCTGGAATGACCGCTGTCTTACCTTCTGGTGTTGTAACTGTAGCATTACCCTTATCGTCTACTACTACAGTTGAGCCTGGGTTGACTGCTTTAACCTTCTCTTCAATAGCTTTCTTCTCAGCGTCTGCCAACTTGTCTAGGTTCGCTGCTACAGTTTTAGCTGCTGGTGTATTGACATCATTGCCTGCATTTGGTTTAGCTGCATCTGCTGCTGACTTCGTCAAGTCTGTTGCTGGAATAACGGCTGTCTTACCTTCTGGTGTTGTGACTGTGGCATTTCCTTTATCGTCCACTACTACAGTCGCTCCTGGGTTAACTGCTTTAACCTTCTCTTCAATAGCTTTCTTCTCTGCAACTGTCAACTTGTCTGAGTTCGCTACAACCGTCTTATCCGCCGGCTTAACGATGTCGTTGCCTGCGTTTGGTTTAGTTGCGTCTTCCGGTGATTTGAATAAATCTTTCCATGGAATTGTTGCCACAGTTCCATCATTTAAAGTAACTGTAGCGTTACCTTTATCATCAAATTTAACAGATTTAGCCTCAGGATTGAGTTTTCTTAATTTTTCTTCTACTTTGGCTTGTGCAGCTGAATCAGTCGGTTCACCAACCACTTTATCTGCTGGTTTAACAATTTCACCATTTCCTGCGTCAGATTTAGCTGTATCTTCCTTAGTTCTCACTAACTCAGTTGATGGAATCGTTGCAGTCTGACCTTCTGGTGTAGACACTGAAACAGTTCCGTCTGCATCGAGTAGCACAATAGAATTTGGATTTACAGACTTAACAGCAGCAATAATTTGAGCTTTTTCTGACTCTGTCAACATCGATTTATCCTTGATGATAACTTTATCAAGTGGTTTGTTAATATCGTTTCCACCTTTACCATTATCTAGATTCTCCAACGTTTTCACAAGATCAGTTGGGTTAATGATTCCCTTATCACCATTTGCTGTAGTAACTTCAATATTTCCAGCGTCGTTATATTTAACCTCTTTGGCTGTTGGGTTCACTTTCTTCACTTCTTCTAGGATTTTAGCTTTTTCCTCAGCTTTTAGGTTGGCTGGATCATTAACTAGCACTTTATCAATTGGTCTGTTAATATCCCCAACTGCTCTAATTGCCGATTTATCCGCGTCTTGAATCTTATTAACATCTGCTTCTTTATTCGCAGCATCTACTAATTTCTTAGCTTCGGCTGCTATTTGATCTGCTTTATCTTTAAGATTCTCTTTCGCTTTAGGAGATAAGTCAGTACGCGCGTCAATCTCTTCTTTCTTCGCTTTTGTTTGCTCATCAATGGCTTTACGAGCATTTGGTTTATCTTCTACAACAGGTAAAACTTTCCCTATTTCAGCATTTGCATCATCTTGAAGTTTCTTAACCTCTGAATCTGTTGTAGCAATATCAATTGCTTGCTTAGCTTCTTTGGCTAAGGCTGTCGCTTTTTCAGCAGCTTCAGCTTTTTCTTCATCCGTAGCATCTGGTGTGTTTTCAATGGCTTTTAGTTGTTCAGCTAGCTTATCATCAATAGCTTTCTTGGCTGCAGCTTTAGTTGTTGTTTCTGGATTCACAGCTTTAATCGCTGCTACACCGTGTTCCTTAGCACTATCTACTGCTCCTTGAACCTTCCTTGATTCCTCTGGTGTTGTGGTTACATCTGGTTGAGCATCAATGGCCTTGTTCGCTTCGGCTGCTCGAGCTTGAGCTTCTGCTTTAACTTTCGCTTTTTCTTCAGCTGTTAGATCTTGGCGAGCATCGATTTCTGCTTCTTTCTTAGCTAATTCATCTGCCACTGCTTGTTTAGCAGCTGCTTTGGCTACTGGATTCACAGCACCAACTGCAGACTCACCGGCTTCTTTGGCTTTGGCTACTTCTGCATCACTTGTTGCGGCTGCTACTGCTGCCTTAGCCTTGTCTGCTTCTTCCTTAGCCTTGTCTTTAGCAGCTTTCTTCTCTGCATCTGTCAAGTCTGTACGCTCATCAATGGCCTTGTTCTTAGCAGCAAGAGCGTCATCAATGGCTTTGTCAGCGGCTGCTTTAGCGGTTGTTTCTGGATTCACAGCTTTAATCGCTTCTACACCTTTTTCCTTAGCGGCTTCTACTTGTTCTTGAGCTGCTTGGGCTTCTTCTGGTGTTGCGGCTACATCTGGTTGAGCATCGATGGCCTTGTTCGCTTCAGCTGCTTTCGCTTGAGCTTCTTTCTTAGCTGCATCTTTTTCTTCAGCTGTTAGATCTTGGCGAGCATCGATTTCTGCTTCTTTCTTAGCTAATTCATCTGCCACTGCTTGTTTAGCAGCTGCTTTGGCTACTGGAGTCACAGAGGTAACATCCGCTACACCTTTATCTTCTGCAGCGTCCACAAGTTTTTGGGTTGCTCGGGCTGCATCTTCTGTATCTTCATTATCAGGTTGAGCGTTGATTTTAGCTAATTCTGCATCAGCTAATTTTTGGGCTTCTGCTTTAGCTGCGTCTTTTTCTGCTTGACTTAGGTCTGTGCGCTTATCAATCTCATCATTTTTAGCTGTTAAGGCATTGGCAATTGCTGCCTTAGCATTCTCTTTAGCGATTGGGTTTACTTTAGAAATGGCTGTAGTGGCTTCTGTTTGCGCTTCATCTACAGCTGCATCTGTCGTCGCTGCATCGATTTTCTCAGTTGCTGCCCGGGCTGCTTCATTGGCTTTAGCAATAGCGGCTGTTTTTTCAGCTTCTGATAGATTTCTGTCTGCATTAATAGCATCTTCTTTGGCCTTACGTGCTGCTTCAATTGCCGCTTTGGCTTCAGCTTTTTTAGCTACTACTGGATTGTCTGCTGCAATGGCGGTTGTCCCTGCAGTTTGAGCTTGATCCAAGGCAGCTTTTGTTGTTAGGCTAGGATCATTAATGGCTGCTAATGCTTTTTTCTTATCTTCATTTACCTTAGCGATAGCTGCATCTTTTTCTTCTTGAGTTGCTTCTGCGTTACCATTGATAGCGTTAATCTGCTCCTCAGCTGCTGTATTAACCGCATCGATAGCAGGTTGTTTGTCCAGTTTTACAACACTTGTCAAAGGAACACTATCAGTAGATCCATCGTTATAAGTAACGACAAGTTGGTCACCTTGTTGTGTTACAGATTTGATATAATTTGATGCATTTTTTACTTCTGTATTATTCTTATCTGATAATCTTGCATCATCAGCTGTGCTATATTTAAGCTTGATATTCTCTTTAATTTTAGTAAGTTCATCTTCAGATAGACTATCTGGATCAGAAACTACGATTTTATCATCTTCGTTTGTTGGACTTACAAGGTCGTATTTTTGAGTTTGTTCACGAACTACAAGTTTGAAAGCTCCTTCTTGATTCAAATCACTATTCTGAAGTGGTGGAGAAAATACTGCACCTTCTAAATCTTCAGCTACTAGGTATCTTGTCATTAATGTTCCTACAAATCGTGGTTGATTTGGAACATTTACTGTTCCCCTAATTCTCGTAATAGCTGGACTATCTGCTGTTGCATTAATACCATTAGTATCCGTCTGTGATGTCATATTTAAACCATACTGATTTGCAACTTGTCCTTGTGCAGCACCTTTCGCCTGTACTATACCTTTCGCCTGTACTATACGAAGATCCTTAATTTTTCCACTATCATCTGTGACACCAAATTCAAGATTTGTTTCTTCACCTTTATAAACATAGATTTCTTTCTGAGCTGAATTAGAGAACGGAATAATTCCTTTTGGTCTTACATTTAGAACTTTATTTTTTTCGATTGTATCTACAGAGCCGTCATTATATGTTACAGCAAGTTTTGTAGAATCTGTTGGAGACACTGCCACTGCTTTAATCAATTGAGACGGGTTGTTAACATCTGTTCCTGCTAAGTTTTGCAAGCGAGCATCCGTATTCGTTTTAGAGTACTCTAATTGCAATCTTGACTTAATTGTTCCTAACTCATCTTCTGTAATGTTATCAATATCATTAACAGTAATACGTTGAGAGCCTGTTAAATCTTTAACGTCATATTTTTGATTTTGAGGTTTCAGTACAACATTAAAGGCATGGTCATTAGCCTTTCCAGTGTTAGAGCCCGTAAAGTCCATATTGTTAGTATCAGTTACCCGTACATAACGCCAACCTAAAGGGAATCCTCGAGGGTTTTCTCCTTTAGTTGCACCCTCTAATTGAGCTTGCGTAAAGCCCTGGTCTGAAGCTGGAGTACCTGAGTATCTGATAACTGCTGGTGTAGCGTCCGATGCTAATGTTTCAGTTTTAAACTCATTGGCTGTATATCCATACTTAGTATTGATTTTATCAGTTTCATCTGCTACAGGATTAAAAGGTCTATTCCCACCTTGTAGTAATGTAGCTCTCTTAATCTTACCTGCATCATCTTTAATTTTAATCTCAAATGAGGTTTCTTCTGCACCATAGACATAGATTTCTCTTTCAGTAGTATTAGAATATGGAATCTCTACCACTGGAGGCTGATCAGTGGTAGCTGCAGGGGCCTCACTCCCAGCTGTTGCTTCTCCATTTTCTGCACCAGTAGACGTTGCTCCACCTCCTGGGTCAGCCTCCCCCCCTCCGTTAGGGTTAGCTGCCACAGCGGCTCCGCCTTGTGGGTCTGTGCCATTCTCATCAGCTGACACTGCTCCGTTCCCCAAAAACATAAATAGAGCCGCTACTGCCACACTGGCTGCACCAAAACTATATTTACGAATAGAATAACGCGTGACCTTCTCACGACGCAGGCGCTCAGAACGACTCATGGATACTTTCTTGTCCATTACTTAAATCTCCTTTAGGATTATATTTTTCTACATAAGAGAGGCTCCTCCTTCCTTATAGAAGGAGACTTCCTCTATTCATAGATTTACGTTACTATGATACATAATTACCAAGATATATGCAACTTTTTTGTTTGCTAATATTTTGCTAAAAAAAAAAAAAAAAAAACATTTTTTCGATTTTCGTGAATTTTATTCGGTTTTTTTATCCATATTTTTCATTATTTTATGAATTTGTTAAGGATTTACTGATTCTCATGACATCTTATGCTCTGATTTTTTAGGATTCACTCAACCCTTAATTTCTATAAATATTATTTTTTCAAAACAACTCTATCTTTTTCACTAGCCTCGACAAAATAAGTAGAAAAAATGTAAGGGGGTGCGCCTTTTTCATTGGCATCATTTGAAGATGACAACATGCAAAGAGCCTAAAAAAGAGAAACTGCCAGTGATATCACTAGCTATTCTGATTGCTTGCCATAGAACAGAAGATAGCGGCTCCTTGCCTCTCCTGACTACTTGACTAGTCTTGACCACTTACTATAGCTGCTCAGTTTTAAACAAGCAGGTTATCAGAAAGCCATGGCCTAGCCTACTGATTTTAAACAAGGAGCATTGGATGGCATCAAAAAAGAACACAGGCCTGCCGAGGCAGCCAAAGTTTTTAATCTTGGTCTCAGAACTCTCTTCAGCTAAGAAAAGAAATGAGGTGAGCAAGGACACTGAGAGCGGAAAGAGCGACTCATCAAAAATCGAAAGCTTCCTTATAGAGGAGTCGAAAGCTTTTGTAGAGGCTCATATCGAGGCTGCTTTCAGGGAAATTGCGGACAGTTTGATTGTGCTCTCCCTTCAGTAGGGCAGCTTTAAAGCAGATTCAGGTCACTTGAAAAAGACGACTAGCTTTAAGGAACAAGATTCAAAAAAAGTCGCTGACTTCTCTAGTCTGGAGATTTTCCAATCTCCCTCCTTATGGGACGGTTCCATAGTAAAATGAAATAGAAATAGGACAAATCAATCAGGACAATCAAATCGATTTCTAACCATGTTTTAGAAGCAGAGGTGTACTATTCTAGTTTCAATCTATTATATTTTTTAGCAAAGGGCTTTAAGATAACATAAAAATCGAAGTTCTGCTACTCCTATAAATGGAGTCATAGAAATTCGATTTTTTCTAATTATTCTAATCCTAGACGTTCAAAGATAGGCTCCACTCGTTTGGTATAGTAAAGATGGTTGAAAATCTCATCGATTTCCTCTTGTGTCAAACGTGATGTCACCTCTGGATCTGCTTCCAGAAGTAGTTTGAAGTCTACTTGCTTGTCCCAAGAGTAGGCTGTTTTTGGTTGTACCAAGTCATAGGCTTGCTCACGGGTCATGCCTTGTTCAATCAAGGTCAACATGGCACGTTGGCTAAAGATCAGACCAAAAGTCGCGTTCATGTTGCGGATCATGTTTTCTGGTAAGACCGTCAAGTTCTTGACGATATTTCCAAAACGGTTGAGCATGTAGTCAATCAAGATGGTCGTATCAGGTGTGATGATACGCTCAGCTGATGAGTGGGAAATGTCGTGTTCATGCCAGAGAGCCACATTCTCATAGGCTGTAATCATGTGAACACGCTCTAAACCCTGTTCAATCCCCTCTGCACGACCGCGTTCCAACCCTTTTTCTTCAGCTTGTTCCAAGGCATAGTCCTGCGCTAGCAAGGCTTGTTCTTCGCGTCTGCGTTGTTCACTAAACATCTCCCTGTCCTCCTCGGACCAGCTCTTGTAGTCCAGCAGTTAATCTGCTTGGCTGATGGCTCGCTCGGGTTCCTGGGTAAAAGGTTTATTCCCAAAAAACTCCAACCATGGTTTGCGAATGCTATCTTTGCTGGTTTCTCTGTATTTTTTATGTTTTATTTGTAATGTTTTTTCAATAGCGACTCAAACTCAGCGACGCTCATACCCAGCTGATGGCTGGCAACCTCGGAAGTCAGAAGCCCTTGGCGAACCATATCCAGAAAGGCAAAAAGTTTTCCACGTTCAAGTCCTTGTTCTAAACCTTTTTCGATGCCCTGTTCAATCCCCTC
>NZ_VMMS01000055.1:21841-27129 GCF_013277315.1 Streptococcus sp. 2106 | reverse complement strand
GATTTTAGTCCAGTATAAGATTTCGTCTATGATGGATCGAGTTCTGCTTATAGTCTCAGCAGTTGTTTCTGTCTCTGAAGAAAAGAGAGTCGGAGAAAAATAACAACGCATCTTGGAATCTTTCACTACCTGATAAATCTGCTCAATATTCACACCATTGGGATTATACATATCATTAAAGGTTGTTGTTCCTGACTGGAGCATCTCTGTCAGAGCTTCTTTGACCGCCTTAGTAGTCATGTCGGGAGTAAACTCAGCTTCTGCTGGCCAGATATAGTCATTGAGCCATTCATGGAGATTGCTATCATCCCGAATTCCTCTCAAACCTGTCATAGCAGAATGGGTGTGGCAATTGACCACCCCAGGCATAATCCAAGCTCCCTGATAGTCTATAATCTGCTCAGCTTGCTCTAAAAACGCTGGCTTATCTTGACCGACATAGACGATTTGAGAATCCTTGACTGCTAAGATTCCATCAAGATAAACATGGAAATCTTGATCACAAGTCACGATATTTACATTCTGAAAGACTTTCATTATAGGCTCCTTTTCTAAAAGACAAGTTATACTCTCTTCAAACTACTTCAGATTCACTTTGCCGTAGGTGTGGTTACTGACNNAACCTGCGGCTAGCTTCCTAGTTTGCTCTTTGATTTTCATTGAGTATTACAGTGAACAATTTTTCTAGCTATTGTAACAAAAAAGTCACCCGAAGGCAACTTTTTTCGTCCATAAACTTTCAAAAGAGAATGGCTTATTCAGAGCTAAAAGTGGCAACTTGCTGCATTTGGTAATACTTGCCCTTTCGAGCCATGAGTTTCTGATGGTTCCCATACTCAACAATATCACCATCCACTAAGACTAGAATCATATCCGCATCCTGAATGGTTGACAAGCGGTGGGCAATGATAAAGCTTGTGCGCCCCTTCATGAGTTTAGCAAATGCATCCTGTACCAGCACTTCTGTCCGCGTATCGATGGATGAAGTTGCTTCGTCTAAGATAAGAATCTTTGGAATAGCCAAAAAGACTCGCGCTATAGTCAAGAGCTGGGTCTGACCGACAGAGAGAGATTCTCCTGCATTTTCTAACTTGGTATCGTATCCCTGTGGCAACTGTTGGATGAAAAAATCTGCATTGGCTGCTTTGGCAGCAGCAATCACCTGCTCCCGACTGGCTTCAGGATTTCCAAAAGCAATATTGTCATGAATGGTTCCTTGCTTGAGCCAGGTTTCTTGGAGCACCATGCCAAACTGCTGTCTCAATGATACTAGGGTATAATCATAAATGGATTGCCCATCCAGCAAGATATCTCCTGAGTTAATAGGATAGAAACGCATAAGAAGATTGATAAGGGTTGATTTTCCTGCACCTGTCGGACCAACGATGGCTACCTTGCTACCAGCTGGAATATCAATAGATAAATCCTTAATCAAAATCTTTTCAGGATGGTAACCAAAAGAGACATGTTTAAAGGAAATAGCTCCCTTAACTTGGTCACTGGTCAAGACTTCCTTGCCTGTTTCAGCAACCTCAGGACTTTCTAAGACAGCATAGACGCGCTCTGCGCAAGCCAGAGCACTTTGCAACTCAGCTAGCACTGAAGAAATATCGTTAAAGGGCTTGGTATACTGTTGGACATAGTTCAAAAAAGTCACTAAACGCCCAATGGTCAAGGTTGACCCCATCATGATACGATAAGCTCCTACTCCAGCTAGAATCGCATAAATGAGCGCATTGACAAAGCGAGTCGAAGGATTGACCGTTGAAGAATAAAAGATGGCCGACTGCGAATAGCCTGCGTAGTTGTCATTAGCCTCACACAGTCTTTTGATAAACTCTACCTGAGCATTAAAAGATTGAATAATAGTCTGCTGGCTAAGCGATTCTTCAATCAACTGAGTCTGAATTCCCCTTGTCTCTGTTTGCTTCTGGAAGAGATGATAGGAGCGTTTGGCAATAAAGCGTGAAACCACCATGGAAAGTGGCGTCAATAGCAAGACTAAGAGAGTCATGAGGAGGTGAATTTGCAGCATGGCTAGAATGCTAACCAAAATCATCAAGACACCAATGAAAAATTGGTTAAAAATCATGGTCAAGCCAGCTGCCAACTGTTCGATGTCCGTGGTTACCCGACTGACCATCTCTCCACTTCCTTGCCGCTCCACAAAAGCAATCGGTAAACGATGGAGCTTATAGATGATTCGCTCTCGCAAGTCTCTGGTATAAGAGAAGATTAGACGATTATAGAGAAGAGGATTGACCCACTGCACAAGGGTATTTCCTATGACCACCAAGATCATCTGGAGAAAAATCTGCCAAAAAACTAGTGAAGAACCAGCCACTAGGACTTGGTCGATGACCTGCCCAATCAAGATAGGTAGGTAAATCGATAAGCCAACTTGGGCAATAGTTCCTAGAAGGGCTAGGAAAAGGAGGAAAGGATGACTTGCTAAATCTTTGGCCAAACGTGTGAGTGTTTGATTTGCAGTTTGTCGTCTCATGCTAGTCCTCCTTTCCATGTTGGGATGCATTGATTTCGCGATAGACTTGACTGGATTTCATCAAGTCCTCGTGCTTGCCGATAGCTAGGAGCTCTCCTTTTTCTAAGAGTAGAATCTGGTCAGCCATCTGTAAAGTCAATGTTCTTTGAGAAATCAAGATTAAGCTCGTGTTAGGCAGATTTTCTCGAATAGCTTTCAAGAGCTTAGACTCGGTAATGATGTCCAGTGCTGAGGTCGCATCATCTAGGATGAGAAATGGAACTTGGCGCAAGACTGCACGTGCGATAGACAGCCTTTGTTTTTGTCCACCTGAAAAATTTCGACCACCTGCCTCAACAGTGGCATCCAAGAGTCCTTCCTTATCACTGACAAAATCCTTGGCTTGCGCGATTTCCAAGGCTTGCCAGAGTTCTTGATCAGTCACTTCTTGATGTAAACCCAAAGTTAAGTTGGAACGAATAGTTCCCTTAAAGAGTTCGATCTTTTGGGGCACATAGGCAATCCAAGACCGCCACTGTTCAAGATTGAGAGGACTAGTTCCATCTCGATAAAGGTCTATGCTCCCCTTGTCTGCTGGATAAAGTCCAAGGATGACTTGCACCAAGCTTGATTTACCAGAACCCGTCCCTCCGATGATACCAAGGATTTGCCCTTGCTTCATATCAAAGGAAATGTCTCTCAGAGAAGGCTGGGCCGCATCAGGATAGGTAAAGGTCAGTTCTTGAACTTGTAAAACCTGATCACTGGTAGCTTGCTTTTGTTCTAGCTCTAAGTGAATATCTTCTGGAGCCTCAGCAAAGACTTCCTCAATTCGCTTAGCTGAGATGTAGGACTGGTTGAGGGAATTAATCAGCATGGCTAGCTTGACCAGTTCCACCAAAATCTGTAGGAGATAGTTAATAAGGGCAATGAGAGCACCTTGACTGAGCAAGCCTCCTTGAATTGAAATATAGCCTTGCCAGATAATAACGAGAAGAGTTCCATTGACAATCAGATAGGTCAGAGGTGTTAATAAACTAGACCAGAAACCTGTCTTTTCTTGTAATCTAGCATAAACTTGGTTAAGGGTTTGAAAAATCTGTAACTCTCGTTTTTCTTGACCAAAAGCACGAATAACCCGCATCCCTTGCAATTGCTGGCGCGTTTCCTGAACCAGTTGGTCCGTTTTCTTTCTGAGACTACTGTAGAGAGGATTGACCAATCGAGATAACCCTACAATGACAATGGTCAAAATGGCAACCATGACTAAGAACCAGAAAGTCAACTCAGCCGAGATGCGATAAGCCATAAAAATGGCACCAAAAACGATAATGGGCGCTCGCAAAAAGAGACGCAGGAATTGATTGATACCAGTCTGAATCTGGTAGGTATCCGAAGTCAAGCGAGTGACCAAACTAGAAGTTGTCAGACGGTCTCTGCTGTCCTTGGACAAGGAAAGAATATGACGATAAAGATCGTTTGTCAATTCCTTAGCAAAGCCTACTGCTGCCTTTGCTGAGTAAAATTGAGCTATCAAGGCCACTAAAACGCCAATTACTGCAAAGATAAGGAGCAGGCCAATCTGCATCCAGAGATGACCTTGATCTCCCTGAGGTAAAGATTGGTCAACAATCCCAGCAATCACCATGGGAACCAAGAGCTCAAAAACAGCTTCTAACAGCTTGAACAAGGGGGCTAAAATTGATTCCTTGATGTAGGGTTTGAAGTAAGATAATAGGTGTTTCATAAATCCCTTCTATTCATATTCTAGAAATGAAGAAAGTGGGAAGCCCCACTCTCTGTTTTATTTGTTTAAGTAAGGCAATAGATAGCCATATCCTGCTTTTTCCATCTCATCCTTGGCCACAAAGCGTAAAGAAGCAGAATTGATACAGTAACGGAGGCCGCCTAACTCCCGCGGTCCATCTGTGAAAACATGACCCAAGTGAGCACTGCCTGAACGAGAACGAACTTCAATTCGCTCCATTCCATGGCTCAGATCCTTGTAATAATGAATCAACTCTTTGGAAATCGGACGGCTAAAACTTGGCCAACCACAACCTGAAGCAAACTTATCCTTGGCAAAAAAGAGTGGCTCACCTGTCGTAATATCTACATAAATCCCCTCTTCAAAGGTTTGGTCATAGGCATTGGTAAATGGAGCCTCTGTAGCAGCTTCTTGTGTGACACGATAAGACTCTTCAGATAGACTGGCCTTCAACACCTCTTGACTAGGCTTTTCATAGTTTGCTGCATCAATCAATGGCTTATCAGCATCGGTCACATCGATATGACAGTAACCTGAAGGATTCTTCCTGAGATAATCTTGGTGGTAGTCTTCAGCCAGAATGTAGTGGCGTAATTGCTCCACTTCTACTGCAATCTTTCGACCCAGCATGCGTTCCTGCTCCTGTACCACTGTGTAGATAGCTGGCAAATCTGCTTCATCCTGATAATAAATCCCAGTTCGATATTGGCGACCACGGTCATTCCCTTGTTGATTGATAGATAGAGGATCGATAACTCGGAAATAATAAAGTAAAATCTCTCTGAGTGACACTTCCTTCTCATCGTAAATCACTTGGACCGTTTCTGCATGGTCTGTTTCCTTGATCAACTGGTAATTGGTCGTTTCGACTTGACCATTAGCGTAGCCAACACTGGTTTCTAGCACTCCAGAAATGCGTGAAAAATATTCCTCTAGGCCCCAAAAACAACCACCTGCTAGATAAATTTCTGCCATCTTTATTTCTCCTTTATCACGTTTTTAACTAATACTCTTCGAAAATCTCTTCAAACCACGTCA
>NZ_VMMS01000055.1:0-21797 GCF_013277315.1 Streptococcus sp. 2106 | reverse complement strand
CTGCGGCTAGTTTCCTAGTTTGTTCTTTGATTTTCACTGAGTATAAACTTCTTTTCAAAAAAAGGATATGAAGCCCTCTGGTCAAGAGTTTCCCCATCCTATCTTCTATTCTTTATTTTGCTTCTACACGGACACCTTGGGTATCAACTCTCAAGTCATGCAGTTTTCCTTTAAAAGGTTGCTTTTCCAATTCTGCCTTAATTGTTGGCATCTTATCATGAGAAGCCAGAACCATAACTGTCGGCCCAGCACCAGAAAGGTAGGTTGCATAGGCCCCATTTTCTTTGGTCACTTGCTTAATCATCGCAAATTCTCTCACCAAGTCCTGACGATAGCGCTCATGGAAGAGGTCTCCCTCGATTGCTTGCCCAGCGGTCACCATGTCTCCTGCCAACAAGGCAGCAACCGCTACATTGGCGATAGAACTTGCAGCAACAGCTTCCTTATAAGACAATTTTTTAGGCAAGACACTACGGCTGTCGCGAGTACGCAATTCATAGTTGGGAATGTAGGCTAGGAAATCACACTCTGGAAAGTCTGCTACGATAGCAGAGACTTGCCCTTCCACGGAACTTGCAATAACGAGATTACCATAAATGGCTGGAGCCACATTGTCAGGATGTCCTTCAATCTTGGTCGCTAACTGCAATTTTTCATGATCAGACAAGTCGAGTTGCCCCAATTGGTTGGCTAGTTCAATCCCAGCCACAATAACCGAGCTGGAAGAACCCAAACCACGCGCCAAGGGAACATCACTGGTCATTTTCAAGCGTCTAGGTTTCAAATCTGGTACAATTTGCAAAGCGATTTTGAGCAAGAGATTACGCTCGTCATGTGGAATCCATTTGCCAATCTGGTGTTCAATCAGCCACTCATCTCCTTCTTCACAGACCTCGATTTGAAGGTACTTGGTTACAGCTACACCGACCGAGTCAAAACCTGGCCCGATATTGGCACTGGTTGCAGGTACAATAATCTTCATCTTATTCTCCTAGCACCTTGAAGGTATTCAAGAGGTCAAATTCTGAAACCTTCTTCAATTCAGCTGAGACATTTTCAAGCTGGGCTTTATTAATCTTGTGTGTGATGATAACGACACGCGCCTTGTCACCCTCTTTGCCATCTTGAAGGATTTGCTTAAAGGAAATATCTTGAGCATTGAAGATTTCAGCCAACTTCAATACCTGACCTTTTGAGTCTGGAGCCAAGATTGAGAAATAGTAGTTTGCTTTGACATCTTCAGGATTTGCCAAGACCAAGTCACGGCTATATTCGTTGAAGTCTTTGCCAATGGTACCATCATTCAAACGACGAACGATACGGACAATATCAGCTACAACACTTGTTGCAGTTGGTTTTTGACCCGCACCTGGTCCGTAGTACATAGACTCACCAATACCGTTAGATTCTACAAAGACAGCGTTCATTACGCCATTCACACTAGCAAGTGGGTGCGCTTTAGGAAGGAAGGTTGGAGTCACTTCTGCAGCAATTCCTGAAGGAGTTTCCTCGATAGAACCAACCAATTTCACTACATAGCCAAGGTCTTGGGCTACAGACACATCTTCTGGTGTGATATTGCGGATTCCTTTGTGGGCTACATCGTCAAAGGCAACCTTCATACCAAAGGCAAATTGGCTCAAGATAACCATCTTGTAGGCTGCATCAATCCCATCTACGTCATTTGTCGGGTCGCTTTCTGCAAATCCTAGACGTTGCGCTTCCGCAAGAGCATCGTCGTAAGACCAGCCTTCTTCCACCATCTTGGTCATCATGAAGTTGGAAGTTCCGTTGACTACTCCAAGCACGCGCGTAATTTTATCAGAAGCCAAGGAATTTGCTAAAGTACGAAGAATTGGAATCCCACCAGCAACTGCTGCTTCGTAGTAAAGTGCTACCTTGTTAGCTTGAGCGATTTCTAGCAATTCTACGCCATGGACAGCTAAAAGGTCCTTGTTAGCAGTAACAACGTGTTTTCCAGCTTCCAAGGCACGAGTGATAAAGGTTTTAGCAGGCTCAATACGCCCCATCAATTCCACTACGATAGTAATATCCTGGTCTGATAAAATATCATCCACATTGGTTACAAAGTTAAAGTCATTCCCTGCTGCAAGCAAGCGATTTTTTTCATCTTCATCCTTGACCAATACCTTAGCAACTTTGATATCTGAATGTGCTGATTGATTGATTTTTCCTCCATTTTCCTTTAGGAGGAAAGGCACACCACTTGCAACGGTACCAAATCCTAGTAAAGCAATTTTAACTGTCATCTTTATCTCCTCGAAATTTTCTAATATAGCCATTATAACAGAATTTTGTGAAAATTCCTATTATAGTAAATCACTATTTCAGTATAAAAAGAAAAAACGAATCAGACGATTCGCTCTTCTTAAAATCTGAAAATAGCTTTCCAGAAAAGATTAGCCGATTTTTTGCAGATTGAGCACTGCATCGTGACTCATCAAGACTTGACCATACTCTTGTAAGACTGAGCGACTGATATCACTATCCTCTGCAAACTCGCGCATACGGGCCAACAGCCAAGCTGGATATGGGCTTGGATGATTTTCAATATCCACTAAAATGGTCAAATAATAGCGCTCGTTCATTTTGTAGAGTTCAGAAGTTTCCATTTCAAAAGTCACTGTCTTGGCAAAAGCTACCAAGTCAGCCAACTTAGCAAAAGAAAGGATGTAGTAGATGTAAGGTTCTTTCTTACTCTCAGCTTCTTGTTCAGCCTGCTCTTGCTCTTCTTCCTTGGCTTCAACTTGCTCAAGAGATTGAATGGCTTCGATATCATCCTTGGTTTTGTCTGCGATGCTTTTTTCCAGGGTTTTGATAAATTCATCTGGAGACATTTGAGCCAATTCTTCCATATCTGGCAAATCCGATAAGTCTTCAAAATCTAGATTTTGGTCAATCTTTGACTTGGTCACAAAGACATCTACCTTATCAGGTTTTGGAGTCACACGGAAGCTCAACATGCCTGTATCCAGAAAGCTATCAGGCATCTCTAGCTCATCCAAGATAGCATAAAAGAACTCTTCTGTTTTTTCTTGAGGAACGAGAAAGTCAGCAATCTCCATTCCACGATCCATCAAATCCTCTAAAGACATCGTGATTTTTAAAGTTGTATCACTAATTTGTTTCATTTTCATTGCTAGTAACCTCATACTTTCAGTTCTATCTATTATACTAGATTTTTACGATTTTATCAAAAGAAAATTTCTGCAGACAGATAGAAAAAGCCTTCAAAATCGGCTCTTAGCCGACTTTGAAGACCTTATACATCAGAATACTTATAATTTAAAGGTTGCTACACCGAGGATAGAACGATTTAAGTTTCTGAGAATTTGAAGACTTTGCTCAAATTTCTTATAACGAGTCACTCCGTACTCTTCAACAAGAAGGACTGTATCTCTTTCCAAAAGAGATGATACATCCTGTAAATCTACAAAATGCATTCCTTTTAAAGCTTCTTGACTCTGTTTCAATTTATCTAGGATAGCTTTATTTGAGCTAACGATGGTCAATTCCTGTCCAGTATTTTTGTATGACAAAACATCTGCTAGGTTAGCAATTGTTGTAATCTCTGTTACAAAATCAATTTGATACTGAGAAAAATCACCTACTCTATTGATTGTTGGATTAAAGAGATAAACTAACACATTTCCCATCACAACCAAAATCACACAAACCACTCCAATAACAACTAAACGAAGAATCAGATTTTTCACATTTAAGCCAAGCGCTGTTTCACCATTTGCGTTCAATTCTTTAGAGTTGATGGTTTCCAGTTTTTCAATTTTCACATTTGCATAAGCATGTTTAAATTTCTCAATCAACCCATCAATTTTTTTCTCTAACAAGTCATTGGCATCTTTACTTGATGTCAAAATTTTCACACCAACCCCTGCATCGTCAATCATATAGTAGACGGTCAATTTTTTCCACCAATAGTCATTCGTTGAATTTTTCAAGGTTGTTTCCGTCGTGTCTAATTCACTGGCAATTTTTTTCAACTCACTGGGTTCTACATCATTGAAAAGATAAGCTCCATTCAAATTACCATCAATCAATTTCCCATAAAAATCACTATAACCACCAATTTGATGATTCAAAATCGTTTTGGCCGAATCTTCTGGAGGAGTGATTTTATAGATAAGATAAGTTGAATAACTTGTTGTATCTTTGACAGTGTTTTTATTCCTAACTGCTTTAATTGTAAATGGTACAGCAATGAGAGCAAATAAAGCGATGAGAGCTAAAATATTTGCTTTTCGTTTTTTATAAAGATTTGCAAACAAATCAGCTACTGAATAATGTTCAAACATGATTTTTTTCTCCTTTGTTTAGTAGATACTAGTTTTCCTTTGTAAGCATTTTTGCTACAAATATAATCACAAGAACAATTCCCCAGAATTGCATTGTAAATAAATTGAAGAAACTTTCTGAAAAGCTACTTCTAGGCATAAAGAATAGATTATTCAAGATGAGTAGGGACAAGGCAAATAGGATTGTTCTAGAGCGATAGGCTACTTGCAGCATAGCTATGAATAGCATACCGAGTAAGAGACTAAGTAGAAAGACTCCTATCATACCATAGTCTGTATACAACTCCATGATATAACTACTTCCGATACCATGTCCTTTTAAATATTCCTTGTTCAAAACAAGATAGGACAAATTGTGGGCATAGCTATTACTATCAATAGCTAGCTCCACACTATTGGTTGTATGTTCAAAGGCTTTTCCTCCGAAAATGGCCCCCAAACTCCCCCTTGCAAAATAATCAAGAACAGGACCAAAAGTAAAATTACGGAAATCTCGGTAAGGGAGGCTACTGTTAAATAGAAAACCTCTAGCCAAAACACCAAAACTAGTCCCTTGCTTATAGATAAAGTCAAGTAAGATATCCCAGAAACCTGTATGGGAAACTTGGACATTATCTCGTACATAATTGAGCACTCCCATTGCTAACATGAGAATAGGAGAACCTACAAAAATCGCTAACTTTTCTTTAAACCCAATCCATTTTCCTTTTTCAGTTTGCTCCCGCATAAAGTAATAAACAAAAGCAAATAAAATACTTAAAATAAAGGGATTGCGTGTCCCGATTGCCAAATGAATAGTATTAGCTGCAATAAAGGAGACAAGCACTGCTGTTGCCTGCAATTTCTTTGGCTTGGTTGCCAAATACATACACATTGCGTAGACCGTAAATGTTGATAAGATATAGGTAAAATAAGGAAGTTTACTTTCAAAATTTGCATAGTAGGCATAGTAGGAAGTCTGCAAGCGATACAGGAGTCGTTCAAATAACCGAATGAAATAGAAAGGATAGGTGAGAAGAAAAACTCCTAGCGAAACAAAGCGTAACCGCTTGATATAAACCTCTTTTAGAGAACTTCCTATATTTGCTACTTTTATTTTCTTCCTAGCTATGAAGTAACGAGCCAGTACGCCTCCTGTGGTCAAGCCCAGAATCGAAACCATGACAACTATAAAGGCAAAACGATAGGCTATGGGATGATAGGTATCCAAAGCACCATCCCTAAAATAATCAATGGTTGGCCTTGATACCAGAAAAACAAAAATGGTTAAATAGAAAATAAAATGGATTAAGTAATACTTGATATCATTCCAACAAGCAATTAAGCTACTAACCAGTAAGAACAATAAAGTAGAAAGCAAGCTAACATTGTTATTATTAAACAGATATACAATTCCACTTACTAGCGTCAAGGCATAACTGACTATGGTCAAACTAAATAACAATCGTTTTCCATCAATCACTTGCTCACCCCCGTTCTAATGTAATTTTTTAGATTTTTCAATATTTTTTAGTAATAAGAATCGGTATAAGGAAATATTTATGAATAGAGCCAAAGCACTAATTCTTCTCCCCTTACGGAAAATTGAATTCCTAGCAATAGCAAAGGCATGGCCTTTTAAAAAACGATGAATCTGAGAATAGGCTTCAAACTGTTTATACTGATCATCTAGCAACATCTTATCCAGAATAAAAAAGTAGGCATAGGCTAATCTGAAAAAAGCAACCTCTTTCAAATCTGGATAGTTTTTCACAACTTCATTGTAAAACCTTTGGTAGATATCAATATAGGCTAAATCCTTCTCTGCATAGGGTTTGGTCGTAATACTATCCCCTCTATGGAAATAGTAATAATAGGGTTTAGTATTAACCACATACTTCTTGGCCAACTTGATTAAATCAAAATGGTAATAGGCATCTTCGTAAATCAACCCCTTAGGAAAGGATAGGGCAGTTGCAATCTGTCTCTTGATTAGCTTATTGCAAATCGTCCCAGGTATTTTTTCACCTATGAGGTATTCCTTTAGAAATGTTTGAGAATCACAGACAAAATAGTCATCCTGATTGGCTGACTGTGGGCTTTCATCATTAGCATAGACATTCATGACACCACAGCTTGAAACATCCGCATCTTCTTGAACTAATTGCTCATATAAGCTCTGAATCATTTCTGGATGGATATAATCATCTGAGTCAATAAAAATCAGATAATCCCCGTGAGCCTGCTTCATCCCATCATTTCGTGCTTGCGACAATCCTTCGTTCTTTTTATGAAGCACTGACACCCTGTCATCTTGTTCAGCGATTGAATCACACAAGCGACCACTTTCATCTGTTGCACCATCATCAACAAGAATAATTTCCAGATTTTGATAGGTCTGCTTCTGAATGGAAGCTATCGATTTTTCTAGGTACTGCGCCACATTATAGACTGGCACAATCACACTAATTAATGCAGTTTCCATGCTACTCCTCTAATAGTTTTTCTACTTGTTCGATTTGTTTTGTAATTGTAAATTGTTGAATGAATTGGCTAGCCTCATCGACATCAAAGTTTGAGGCAGAAGTCATGTAATTAGTAATCGCCTGAGCTGCCTCTTGATTGCTCTCAATGATTTGTCCAAATCGTCCTTCTTGGGATAATTCCTCAGCCCCTCCAACGTCCGTAGAGATAAAAGGGAGTCCCAGACTCAAGGCCTCCACATACACTCCAGGAAAACCTTCTTGTTTAGACATAGACAAGAGAACTTTCGTCTGAGATAAATACTGATAAGGATTTTTTTGATAACCAAGGAAATGTACATAGTCCTCAATCTCATACTCTTTGACTCGTTTTTTCAGTTCCTCTTCCATATCACCAGCCCCGATAAAATAGAGATGATAGTTTTTTCCCTCTTGGTGTAATAATCGTATCACTTCCACTACACGGTCAGAACCCTTATTTTCCTCAATCCGTCCGATAGTACAGATACTTTGAGGAGCAATCTCGATATCGATCTTCTCTTGAGATTTTTCTAGGATAGTCTGAAAATCATATCCATTGTAGATTGTCTGTAATTTAGAAGCATAATCTGGATAAACTTCCTTGATAGAATTGCTGGTCTTTTTTGAAATCCCTACAATTGTATTCGCAGCATCCAACTGGCTTCTATGTGATTCTCTTTTAGAGCTATCCTTAAGAAGTTCTTCAATACTTCCATGAATCCAAGATATCTTCTTGACTTCTCTTCTTTTAGAGAACAACAGTGGTGGATTCATAATGGTAAAAGAAACTTCAACATCATAATCATCTTTTACAAGCAAACGACGAGCCAGTCTTGGAAAATAAATTCTCATTCTCCACAAAAAAGCTCGTAACCATCTGGTTTGGCGATAATCTTGAAGGGATTTTAAAATGCGTACATGCTTTGGAACAGATTCATATCCCTTGTCAAAGTGCTCCATTTCAAGAATATCAATATCATACTTTTCTGGATCCAGATTTGAAACAATGGTTGATAGAATCTTCTCTGCACCTCCTCCAAGAGAAAAAGACCACATAAAAAATAAGATTTTTTTCTTAGCCACCATATTCTCCCTTGTATTCTGTATAAGACTTATCCATATCAGCGATGACAGCATCATGATGCGGTACCTGCTTGTCTGCTGGTGGAGGCGTCATATAATCCCCAAAAGCAGTTCTGAGATAGACATCATAGCCGATTGGAATAGGCATCTCTGTTCCTTCAAATGGCAAGAAAAGATTGTCTTCAAAAGATGTGATTGGGTACTTGTTTCTCATGTAGCCAGGACCTGAGCATAATTCTGTAATGCCATCACAATCAGCCAAATCATACTTAGTCATTTCTTTCTCAGCTTTTTTCCAGATGCGATAACGGAGAGATTTTGGAGTCAAACCCAGTAAAATGCGACTTCCCCATTTCATGAGAGCACCATGCTTTTCTGGAATAGTTTGCGCACAAAAGAGTGAATAAATCAAGGCCCAACGAACCTGTTTTTTCCGCTCAGCTGGATTTTTCGGATAATAATCCAAAGGCAAAACATCCAAGGCCAGACCATGTGGCAAATCCAAATCCTGCTGATAAGGCTTGATACAGGTGGTTTCCTTGTCACGAATGGTAATAAAAAGATTACGATCAACAAAATTCTTGTGACTCTTTGACAAGAAATAACGTTCATCTGCATAACGAGGCCATAATTCTGCTAATTTCTCATAATCTTTACGAGGCATAAAAAAGTCTAGGTCGTCGTCCCAAGGAATAAATCCCTTGTTTCGAAGGGCACCAATAGCGCCTCCGCCACAGAGATAACAGAGCAAATCATGTTCTTTACAAAAGGCCACAAAATATTCAGCCATCTCCAGACTACGAGCCTGAATTGCTTTTAAATCAGTCATATTGTTCATTATTCTTTCTATCGTATCGTTTCATTATACCACAAACAAGGGGTGAAAATCTATTGCAGACTGTAAAAAATCAAAGCCTGACTGCTATCCAAATAGCTATCAAACTTTGATTTTTCTGTCTTATACTCTTCGAAAATCTCTTCAAACCACGTCAGCTTCACCTTGCCGTAGGTATAGGTAACTGACTTCGTCAGTCTTATCTATAACCTCAAAACTGTGTTTTTAGCAGCCTGCGGCTAGCTTCCTAGTTTGCACTTTGATTTTCATTGAGTATTATCTTATCTCAAGCCCATTTGAGCGAGCTTGGTTTGATATTTGTTTTGATCAACCAGCAAGCCCAAGCCTCCATAAACATCATAGGCATCTACCCAGTCACCCAGTTCTGGAATCGTCAATTTTTCAATACCATTTTTTGCTCCATCCAAAACAGATAAACCGTTTGTTAGGAGGAAAGTATAGGGTACGTTGGTTGAGGTCATAGCAAAAACCTTTCCAAGAGCTTCAGAACCAGTGAAAAGTTTAGTGGGATCTTTAATTTGCTCTAAAATTGCTGTTAAAACTTGTTGCTGTCTTTTTGTACGGCCGTAATCCGCCTCATCATCATCACGGAAACGAGCATAATTGAGCAGGGTCGAGCCATTCATCTGCTGTTTTCCGACTTTAATGGTTTGGGTTGGAGACTCAGTCTCGGTAGCATATAAATCATCTCCGACTGTAGCTTCTGTTAGGGGACGCCCATTCAATGTTGAAAATTGAGCATCAATCGTCACCCCATCAGGGAAAAGCGTGTCAATCGCTGTGGCAAAGGCCTGGAAATCAACCAAGGCGTAGTACTTAATGTCCAAGTCAAAATTATCTTTCAAGACTTGGCGAACCATTTCTGCCCCTTTTTGCCCCTCTTGTTCTCCTAACTCGTAGGCTACGTTTAACTTGTTATCTGTCTGTTTTCTACCATTAATCACTTGACTATAACCATCTATATAGACCAAATTATCACGCATGAAACTGACTAGCTTCATTTTCTTATCTGAGCCCCCGACATTTAATACCATAATAGAGTCAGTTCGTGTCTCAACACTGTTCTGGCCGATTCGACCATCAGTACCCATGATTAAAATATTAACTCCATCTCTAGTGTCCTGACCATTAAAGACTTCTACTTGAGCTGCCCGAGCATCAGCAGTTTTCTTTGCGCTAGCATCTTGGTAACCACGCAAAAACATGAATACCATGGCCAAAGCCACACAGACCAAAAGTGAAAAAATCACCATAAAAATTCGTTTAAGACGGAGCTTCCGTCTTTTCTTTTTTGGAGGGAAAGAGAGTGCTTGTGATTTGGATTGTGAGCGACTCCGGTTCGCATAGCTTGGTAAGTCAACCTGCTCTTCTCTTTCTTGTTCCAAGCTAGAGCTACTATTTCCCCTAGCAAGAGTTAGCTTTTCTTGCAAATAGGCAAACTCATTTTTTTCTCTCTCATTGAGATAGTGAATATTTTTTAGCAAATAATCATAACGCAACTGCTCATGATGACTTAAGGGATTTTCTTTACTCATCTTCTCTCCTTTCCATGGTCTGATATTGGATAAATAGGATAGGCACCCAGAATTTTATACTGGATTCCAATCGCTTCTAATTCTTTTTGGGCAAAGTGGACCAAGTCCTTATCGGTATAATCCACATCGATAATGAAAAAGTATTCACCCAGTGCTGTCTTGAGTGGACGACTTTCAATTTTTGTCAAGTCAATTCCTCGCCAAGCAAAGGTCGACAGGGCCTTATAAAGTGCACCTGGAAGGTTGTCAGGTAATGTCAAGGCCAAACTCATCTTTTCAGTTTGTGCTTGCAAGGGAATACTAGGCTTTTCAGCTCCTAGAACCCAGAAACGTGTGAAATTGGCTTCCATTTCCTGAATATCCTCGGCAATCAGTTCCAATCCATATTCTTCAGCAGAACTTCTAGGTGCAACTGCTGCAAAGGGCTGGTCTGGATGTTCGGAAATAAAACGGGCCGCATAAGCTGTACTAGCTGTTACCTCGATTTGAGCCTCTGGATATTGTTCATCGATGAATTTCTTTCCTTGAGCCAAGGCCTGTGGATGTGAAAAAATCTTTTCAATCTTAGTACGGCCTGGAACCACCATCAACTGCTGATGAATAGGCTGAACGATTTCTGCTACTGCTTGGATGTGAGCCTGATGAAAAAGATAGTCCAAGGTTTCATGAACACTACCCTCAATAGAATTTTCAACTGGCACCACAGAATAGTCCACTAATCCTTGCTCATAAGCCTTGATGACATCTGTAATGTTGGCAAAAGCCTGCAATTCCTCATGAGGAAAAGCTGTCTGCACAACGTGGTGTGAAAATGATCCTTTGGGACCTAGATAAGCAATTTTCATCTTAGTTCCTCTATAATTTCCTCTGGGCTTAGCTTGGTCACATCCAAAACCCGACTAGCCACTTCCTCATACCAAGCCTGTCTTTCTTGAAAAATAGCTACTAGTTCTTCCTTGCTATTATTTAGAAAAAGCGGTCGCTGATTGTCCTTATCAGCTGCGATACGTTGGTAGAGGGTTTCAAAATCTGCTTTCAGGTAGATGTTATCTGTATTAGTCTTGAGTAAGTCACGATTTCTCTGAGAAATAACCACTCCTCCTCCAGTTGACACGACTTGGTCTGTTTGTAGTAAATCAGCTAGGACTTCTGATTCTACCTGACGAAAGGCTGCTTCTCCCTTTTCAGCGAAAAAATTCGCAATGAACATACCTAGGCGCTTCTCAATCAGAGCATCCATATCAAGGTAATTAGGGTCCAAGCCTCTTGCAATAGTCGATTTTCCAGCCCCCATAAACCCTAATAACACCTTAGCCATGAATCAAGCTCTCCAAATCATCAAAGAAACTAGGATAGCTGGTATTGATGGCTTCTGCACGGTCAAGCTCCACCTCTCCATCTGCAACCAATAGGGCTGCGATAGCTGTCATCATGCCGATACGGTGGTCACCAAACGTATTGACTCTAGCACCGTGAAGAGCTGATTTTCCTTTGATAATCATCCCATCTGCCGTAGGAGTAATATCTGCTCCCATACTATTTAAGGCGTCTGCCACAACCTGAATACGGTCTGTTTCCTTGACCTTGAGCTCCTCAGCATCCTTGATAACTGTTACACCTTGGGCTTGGGTCGCAAGTAGGGCAATAATAGGCAATTCATCAATCAAACGTGGAATCAAAGCGCCACAAATCTCTGTTCCTTTCAAGTCAGAAGACTCAACAATCAAGGTTGCAGATTTAGCGACTGGATCGATTTCAGTTATTTCCAATTTTCCACCCATGGCACGAATGACATCAATAATACCGGTGCGAGTTTCATTGATCCCCACATTCTGCAGCACTAGACGAGAATTTGGAACAATCAAACCTGCGACTAACCAAAAGGCTGCACTGGAAATATCTCCTGGTACGACCACCTTCTGTCCTGTCAATTTTTGTGGCCCTTGGACTGTGATTTTCTTACCGTCCACACTTAAATGACCACCAAATTGTTTCAACATATCTTCAGTATGATTACGGGTGCACTCTTTTTCGATAATAACTGACTCCCCCTTAGCTTGTAAGGCTGCAAACATCAAGGCTGACTTGACTTGGGCAGAGGCAATTGGCAACTCATAATGAATAGGTCTTAGGTTTTTCGTCCCTTTTAAGCGAAGGGGAGGCAAGTCTCGTTCAGTTTGCCCTGAAATGCTGACGCCCATTTTTTTCAGTGGAAGGGTCACACGGTCCATAGGACGTTTGGAAAGACTATCATCTCCAAACATCTCTACTTCGAAATCTGCACCAGCAAGGACACCTGAAATCAGGCGAATCGAGGTGCCAGAATTTCCCATATTAAGGGCATTTTGTGGCGCTTTTAAGCCAGCCATGCCTACACCTTGAATGGTAATAACCCCATCTTTATCCTCAATTTCAACACCAAGGTCACGAAAAACCTGCATGGTCGAAAGAACGTCTTCACCTCGCAGAATATCATAAACCTTGGTCTCACCCTCAGCCAAACTTCCAAAGATAATGGAACGGTGGCTGATAGACTTGTCACCTGGGACGCGGATACTACCATGTAAATGGCGAATGTTTGTTTTTAGTTTCATACTGGACCTCATACTTGCAATACTTTTACCTATTTTATCATAAAAAGCCAGAAATTCCTTAAAAATTCCTGACTTTAGGATCGTTCTTTTCTTATTTCAGCAATTCCGAAACTGGTTCAAAAACAATTTTTTCAATGTCAGAAAGGTAAATGGCCAATTGTTGTTGCTTGGTAAAGAATTCTGACAAGAGGCTATTTCCTTGAATCTGTTTACCAAAGCCTTCCATCTTAGCTTGGAAGGACGCATCTGGCATTTGACCTGTCTGTGCTAGTTTTTGAATTTCCTCTTGAAAGGCAAGATATTCTGTAAAGATTTTGCTTGCCTCAGCATCTGCTGCAATCGCATCTTTAGCTGCTTTAACATCCTTGTATTCTGGTAATCCACGTAGACCGCGACTGAGTTCGTTTGCACTATCGTAAATATTTGACATGATTTTCTCCTTATTTGATGACGACTGTGTAGTCGGTATTTTCTGTTATGAGATGCTCGGCTCGTTCCAAGTCTTGAGCATTTTTAAATGAAATTTGTAGGATTCCGTGAATATCTTCACGATTTTCCTCGTTGATGTGGATGTTAACCAAGGAAGTTCCACGTAGCAGTTCCAAAATCCGCAGGATGACATCTTCTTCATCAGGAACGTCAACATAGAGGTCGTAAGAGCTATCCACACCACCACGCTTATGGATTTCCATGGTCTGGCGTTGTTCACGCGCTTGGTTAAAAAAGTTCCAAATTTGCTCTTCATCCCCCTTACTAATGGCCTGACCAATCGCTTCCAAACGTTCCTTAAAATCCTCAATTCGGTCTAAAATAGTCTCACGATTGGACAAGAGAATAGAGGTCCACATACCCGGCTCGCTTTCCGCAATTCGGGTCATATCTCGAAAACCACCGGCCGCAAAGCGCCTTACCATCTCATGTTCTTGAGCATAGACCGCAGTCTGCTCCATGAGACTAGAAGCCAGAATATGAGGGAAATGGCTAATCTGAGAAGTCACACAATCATGCTCCTGGGCATCAATCTCGATAAAACGAGCATGAAGACCTGAAAGCAGATCCTTCATTTCCTTAAGCGTGTCCTGACTTGTCAGACTCGAAGGTGTAAAGATATAATAGGCATTTTCAAAAAGATTGACATCCGCAGAAGCAGCCCCTGTCTTGTGACTACCAGCCATGGGATGGGCTCCGACAAAGCGAACAGACTTGCCAGCTAAATAGTTCTCCGCCGCATCTACAATGGCTGACTTAGTCGAACCAGCATCTGAAATAATGACACCTTCTTTCAAGTCCAAGTTGGCCAACTCCTTAATAAAGGAAATGGTTTGTTTGATTGGCAAGCTGAGAATGATGATATCTGCCAAAGGAGCAAAACTGGCAAAATCATCCGTTGCACGGTCAATCATGCCTTCTTTCAAGGCAATATCTCTCGAAGCTTGACTGCGATTATACCCTAAAATTTCATAATCTGGATGATCGCGTTTGATACCAAGCGCCATAGAGGCACCAATCAAACCAAGACCTGCGATATAGATTGTTTTTGCCATAGGAACTCCTTAATAGTTCTTTGTATAATCTCGGTGTTGGGCTACCGCTTCTTTTAATTCCTCTAGATTGTCTGATGAGAATTTTTCAAGGATTTCTTGTGCCAGAACCGTTGCCACAACGGCTTCCATAACCACTCCTGCTGCTGGAAGAGCGGTCGGATCACTTCTCTCCACGGTTGCCTTATAAGGTTCGTGGGTTTCGATATCCACACTCATAAGAGGTTTATAAAGAGTAGGAATGGGTTTCATGACCCCACGAACAACGATGGGTTGCCCATTAGTCATACCACCTTCAAAACCACCTAGATTATTGGTACGGCGAGTATAACCGTCTTCTTTAGACCAGAGAATTTCATCCATAACTTGGCTGCCTTTACGATAACCAGCCTCAAAGCCAAGACCAAATTCCACCCCTTTAAAAGCATTGATAGAGACAACTGCCTGGGCCAATCTTGCATCCAATTTTCTATCCCATTGGACATAGGAACCAAGACCAACTGGAACGCCTCCGACGACTGTCTCCACAACCCCACCGATGGTATCACCATCACGTTTGATTTGGTCAATATAGTCCTTGATTTCCTGTTCTCGTTCTTGGTTGACAATAGAAACTTCAGACTGGGCAGCTCTTTGCTTAATTTCAGCGACTGTCAGATTTTCAGGAACATCTATTTCCTTACCACCAAAGACCACGACATGGTTGGCAATCTCCATATCCAGCTCAGCCAAGAGGCGTTTGGCTACTGCACCAACTGCCACCCGCATGGTAGTTTCACGAGCTGATGAACGCTCCAAAGAATTTCGCAAATCATCAAAACGGTACTTAATCCCCCCAACCAAATCGGCATGACCTGGGCGAGGATGAGTAATTTTCCGCTTGCTTTTAAGGCGGTCTTCAATGTCCTCCGCAGACATGATGTCCAGCCATTTCTGGTGGTCCTTATTGATGACATCCATAGTAATAGGCGCCCCTGTCGTCTTCCCGTGGCGAACACCCGAAGTAAAGACAACCTGGTCACTCTCAATCTTCATACGACCACCACGACCGTAGCCACCCTGACGGCGTCTAAGATCCTCATTGATATCCTCAGCTGTCAATGGAAGTCCAGCTGGAATTCCCTCAATAATAGCTGTTAGACGGGGGCCGTGTGATTCTCCTGCAGTTAAATATCTCATACACTCTCCTTATTTTACCAAGTAGTCTTTCATCTCTTCCAGAGAAACTGGGTGAATGGTCGCTGAACCAAGCTCTGGCACCAAGACCAATTTCAAGGTGTTACCACGCGCTTTCTTGTCATGAGTAAGAGCCTGATAAAGCTTGTCAACTTCCCAATTTTCATAGTCAACAGGCAAGCCGAATTTCTGACACATCTCTGTGATAGATTGGGTAATGCCAGCTGGCATGAGGCCTTTTTCCTCAGCAACCTTGGAAATCTGTACCATTCCCATGGCAACAGCTTCACCATGCATGACTTTCCCATACCCAGCCGTCGCTTCAATGGCATGACCAATGGTGTGGCCAAAATTGAGGTAAAGGCGAACACCATTGTCCAACTCATCCTCAACTACCATCTTGCGCTTGACCTGACAAGAATGTTCAATCAAGGTCTCTGCATGTTCCAGAATGCTCTCAACAGAACCATCCAGCTCCGTCAAAAGAGCCCACAGTTCTGGATCCTCAATCAAGCCATACTTGATGACCTCCCCCATCCCTTCAATCAACTCTCTTTTTCCAAGCGTTTCAAGGACAAGCGGGTCAATCAGAACCCCATCTGGTTGGGCAAAGGTACCCACCATATTCTTTGCAAATGGAGTGTTAACGCCTGTCTTTCCACCGATAGACGAATCCACCTGGGCAGTTAAACTGGTCGGAATCTGAACAAAGTGAATACCCCGCATATAGGTAGAGGCTACAAAACCAGCCAGATCCCCAACGACACCACCGCCGAGAGCCACGATTCCATCGCTACGAGTCAACCCCTGCTTAACTAGAAATTCATATACTTTCTGAACAGTAGTTAAATTCTTTCTTTCTTCCCCTTCTAAAAAGTCAAAAACAGCTACCTGAAAACCAGCATCTTCTAGGCTGAGTTTGACCTTCTCAGCATAAAGAGAAGCTACATGGTTGTCTGTTACGATGAGCACTTTTTGTGGTTGCCATAATTCTCGCAACCATTGACCAGCCTGAGCCAGACAACCTTTTTCAATCTGAATATCATAAGGATGATGAGGAATATCGATTCTGATTTTCATAAGAGAGTCTCCCTTTCTTTATTGGTATTTTTCTGTTAAAGACTGCCAAATCTCTTCTGTCGGCATTTCCTTGCCTGTCCACAGTTGAAAAGCTTCTGCAGCTTGATAGAGCAACATTCCCAGACCATTGACTGCTGGATTACCCTGACTTCTAGCCCATTTCAAAAATGGCGTTTCAAAGGGTTGGTAAATGATATCTGCGACCAAGAGAGTCTCTGTCAGATTGATGTTTTCTGGAACTGGGGATGATTGACCATCCATGCCCACACTAGTCGCATTGACCAGTAAGCCCGAATCGGCAATCCTTGCTTGCAGTTCCGAAACATCTTCTAAAGCATACAAATCCACTTTAAAGCCTGTCTGCTCCTGTAACTTGTCTAGGTGAGGTCTTGTTTTTTCCATAGAAACGGAACGAACAAAGACCGAAATCTGACTGACACCATCCAAAATGGCTTGCGCTATAATGGACTTGGCCGCACCACCTGCACCCAGCAGGGTCATCTTCTTACCTGTAATTGTAAAAGAAGGCAAACTCTTAAAGAATCCCTTGCCATCTGTATTATATCCAATCAAATTCCCATTCTCATTGACAACCGTATTGACCGCACCAATCAAGCGCGCCTCATCGCTCAGCCCGTCCAAATAAGGAATCACCTGCTCCTTATAGGGCATGGACAGATTGATGCCAAACATCTGGTAGCGACAAATATTGGCTACTGTTTCTGCCAAATCACTCGCTTCAATCTCCCAAGCAACATAAACACCATTGGTAGCTGTCGCCTCAAAGGCCCTATTGTGGATGAAGGGAGAAATAGAATGTTTAATAGGATTGGCAACAACTGCAGCTAAACGTGTATAGCCATCAAGCTTCATCCAAAATCTCCCTGATTTTTTTCATGCTAGCTAGAGAAATCTGACCAGGGGCACTAGCCTCATCCAGACTGGCAAAAGACCAACTCGAACCAGTCACATCCGCAGTGATACGAGAAACCTTGCCCACCTTACCCATAGAAATAGTTACATATTCCTGCTCAGGATTGAGGGTTTTAAAGCCCCGTGTATAGTTCATCAAGTCTAGCACATCCTGCTCCGTATGAGCCATCACCGCAACCTTGACAAGTTTTGGATTTAGGCTCGTCAACTCTGACAAGATTTCCATCATATTTTCAGGTGTTTCTTGGAAATTGTGGTAACTCAAAACGAGATTTGGGAAGTCCAGCATTTCCTCAAAAACATCCTTGTAGCTATAGTACTCAAAATCAATATAGTCTGGTTGATAGAGTTGCACCACTTCCTTGATTAAATGGATATATTCTTCTGAAGAAAGGTCAATTTCTCCCCCTTCAGAGCGAGTTCGTAGCGTGAAAACCAACTCACGACCTGCGAATTTTTCAAAAATAGCTGGAGCCACCTGCAAAATCGCTTCTTTAGGCAGATAGTCGGCACGCCATTCAATGATGTCGGCATCCAGGTACCTTGTGGCATCCAGAGCCTGGGCCTCCTCTAAACTTCTTGGCATTACTGAAACGATTAATTTCATTTACTAACCTTCATACTAATCACCTTGAGGTAATTACTACTTTCATCTTTTTTATTATAGGCGAAGTCTGCTGGAAGACCGTATTTATTTAAAATCTGGTAACTTCTTCCTGCAAAGCCTTTATCAATTTGTTCTGTAAATTTCTGACGGGAAACATTGGCAGCATTGGTACTAGCAATGATAATCCCTCCTGGATTTAAAATCTCAAGACTCTGGGAAATCAACTTGTGATAATCCTTGGCCACAGAGAAGGTCTGTTTTTTGTTCCGAGCAAAGCTAGGCGGATCTAGGACAATCACATCGTAGGTCAAGCCTTTTCGTTTGGCATACTTGAAATATTCAAAGACATCCATGACCACAAAACGATGGTCGTCTGTGCTGATTCCATTTGCCTGAAAATGCGCTTGAGACAATTCTCGTGAACGTTTGGCTAGGTCCACAGAAGTTGTCTGACTTGCTCCTCCCATGGTCGCAGCTACTGAAAAAGCTGCTGTATAGGAAAACATATTGAGCAAGGATTTGCCCATAGCCAAGCCATCGACCAGACTACCACGAACCTCATGCTGGTCTAGGAAAATTCCTGTCATCAAGCCATCATTCATAAAGACTTGATACAGAACACCATTTTCCAGAACAGTGAAAAAGTCAGGTGCTTCTTGACCATAAACATGGGCAGATTCATAGTCCAAACCCTTAAAGCGTATCTTCTCATAGGCCCCTAACACCTCAGGAAAAACCTGTCTAAATGCTTCTGAGATGGTCTGACGAATCTGATAAACATAAGAGTTATACCAAGAAAAGACAGCATAGTCGCCATAGAGGTCCACTGTCAGACCGCCAAAGCCATCTCCCTCTTGGTTGAAGAGACGAAAGGCAGTTGTCAAATCATCTTGATAGTAGGCTCTTCTCTTTTCTTTAGCTTGTCTAAACAGCATTTCAAAGAAAGCTTGATTGAAGGTGATCTTGTCTTTACTGATAAACCAACCCAAGCCCTTGTTTTGCTGAGAAAGGTAGGCAGTCCCAAGAAAGGTTCCTTCTTGACCCTGCACTTCTACTTCCTGATCCTTAAGATTGACATTCTCAAGATCACTGGCTTCTAGTAAAACTAGCCCCTTAGCAAGCTTCTTTTCAACCCTTTTGCTAACTCTTATTCTATTCATAACTACCATTATATCAAACTTTTAGACAATTCTCAAAAAAGAAACTACCCTTGCTTTTTTACTCTTCTTTTAAAAAATGGTATACTAATACTAATAAAAAATTAGGAAGTAAATGTGTGAAAAGCAATTTTAACAAAATCCAAAAAGCCATGGGTACCAGACTGGGTTTTGTCCTAACCCTTTTAATCCTCTATTGGCTCAAAACCTTATTAGCCTATGCCGTTGACTTTAATTTAGATATTCAAGTGGGCAAGTTGCAGGGAAATTACCTTGCCTTTATCGCCTTTTTCAATCCCCTTCCCTTGGGGCTACTCCTGCTGGCTCTAGCCCTCTATGCTCGGTCAACCAAAATCTTTTATGGTCTGAGTATAGCTATTTATAGCCTTTTATTCATTTGGCTTTATTCCAACGTCTTTTACTATCGAGAATTTAGTGACTTTATCACGGCTAATACCATGAAGGTGGTCAGCAAGGTGTCTGTTGGTACTGCAGAATTAGAGTTACTGCGCTTTTGGGATTTCATCTATTTTATGGATTTCCCACTGCTGGCTTTCCTTTTCTATAAAAAATTCATCCAGCTGGATAGGAGACCTTTCAAATTCCGCTCCAGTGTTGCCATCACTGCTCTCTCTGCCCTGCTCTTTTCAGCTAACCTTTTCTTGGCTGAAATTGAGCGTCCCGATCTCCTATCGCGAGGATTTTCGAATTATTATGTTGTCCGCGCCCTCAGTTTACCAGCTTTTTTAGGCTATAGTGCCAACCAATCCTATAGCGCTAATAAAGAACGGGCTAAGGCCTCTGAGACTGACCTTCAACCTATTACAGATTATATTCAAGAGCATTCGGCTAAGCCCAATCCAGACTATTTTGGCTTGGCCAAAGGAAAAAATGTGATTTATCTCCACTTGGAGAGCTTCCAGCAGTTCCTACTTGACTATAAACTCAACCTAGATGGAACTGAGCATGAAGTCACTCCCTTTCTTAATTCCCTCTACCATTCGCAATCTACACTAGCCTTTTCGAATATCTTTAACCAAGTCAAGGCTGGTAAAACCTCAGATGCGGAAACCATGCTAGAGACTGGTTTGTTTGGACTTGACCAAGGTTCCTTTATGGTCAACTATGGAAGTACCAATACCCAGCAGGCAGCGCCTTTTATCCTAACAAAAAATGGCTATCAATCAAGTGCTGTCTTTCACGGTAATATTGGGACCTTCTGGAACCGAAATACGACCTACAAACAATGGGGCTATCAATACTTCTTTGATGCATCCTACTTCACCAAGCAAGACAGTAGCAATTCTTTCCAATATGGTTTAAATGATAAAATCATGATGAAAGATTCTATCCAATATCTGGAGCACTTGCAGCAGCCTTTTTATGCCAAGTATATCACGGTGTCCAATCACTATCCCTATGCTAGCAATCTGACAGGCGATGAGCTTGGTTTCCCACTGGCTAAAACCAAAGATGAAACAATCAACGGCTACTTCCAAACAGCTAACTATCTGGATAGTGCCATCAAGGCCTTCTTTGACTATCTCAAAGAAAGTGGCCTCTATGAAAAATCCATCATCGTCATTTACGGAGACCATTATGGTATTTCCAACTCCCGCAATCCTGAGCTGGCACCCTTGATTGGAAAGACTTCTGATAACTGGTCGAATTACGACAATGCCATGTTGCAACGGGTGCCTTTTATGGTGGTCATGCCTGGCTATGAAAAAGGACAAATCATCAATACCTACGGTGGACAAATCGATATCTTACCGACTCTCGAACACCTCCTTGGTATTGAGTCCAATTCCTTCCTTCAAGTCGGCCAAGACCTTCTGTCTCCAGATCATCAAGAAATCGTTGCCTTTCGAACTGCCAATTCCTTCGTCACACCAAAATACACCAGCTACGACGGACGAACCTACTATACTGAGAGCGGTCTTGAAATCAGCAATCTTGATGAACAAGCTCAAACTGAACTAGAAAGCGTTCGGCAGGCAGCCAGCCAACAGCTAAAAATCAGCGACCAGATTCAAACTGGTGATTTGATACGTTTCTACCAAGCAGATCATCTTGGAAAAGTTGATACTGAAAGTATTTCTTACCTCAATTCCTTGCCAATTCTGCAAAAGATTGAACAGGAAAAAGGTAGTCAGTCAACCAGCCTCTTTAGCCAACGACAAGGCAAAACTAGTACTGACCTTTTCAAGGCACCAAGTTACCAAGAACTCCATCCCGAGTCTGCAGAAACTGAATCAAAATCACAATAAAAATGCTCTTCCATCGTGGAGGAGCATTTCTTTTTATCAACAAAAATCAAAGAGCAAACTAGGAAGCGATCTGCAGGCTGCTCAAAGCACTGCTTTGAGGTTGTAGATAAGACTGACGAAGTCAGCTCAAAACACTGTTTTGAGGTTG
>NZ_VMMS01000054.1:0-7777 GCF_013277315.1 Streptococcus sp. 2106 | reverse complement strand
ACTATATTTTACTTGTCATAGATAATGCTATATGGCATAAATCAAATACCTTAGAGATTCCAAGTAATATTGAGTTAGCTTTTATCCCACCTTATACTCCAGAAATGAACCCTATTGAACAAGTCTGGAAAGAAATTCGAAAACGAGGTTTTAAAAACAAGGCTTTCCAAACATTGGAAGCCGTCATTGATAAGCTTCAAGAAGTTATTCAAGGACTGGAAAAAAGCGTTTTAAAGTCCACTGTCAGCAGACAATGGACAAGGTTGCTTTTTGAAAATGATTGAGTATAAAGTAAAATAGATTGCAAGAATGTTGCTTGAATCATTACAAGACAGAAACTTCCCATCTTCCATTCAAATTGATACTCAATGAAAATCAAAGAGTAAACTAGAAAGCTAGTCGCAGGTTGCTCAAAGCACAGCTTTGAGGTTTCAGATAAAACTGACGTGGTTTGAAGAGATTTTCGAAGAGTATGACAAATAAAAAACGAACAAGACCTACTTCCTATCACGAAAGCTAGATCTCATTCGTCAAAATGATATTACCAAGTCTGGTTTATCCATTCATTGAAACGTGAACATGGTCATAGTGGTTTTCTGTCACACTACCGCGGTCTGGCATTGGATTCCAAGTGTTAGCTGGCCCATATTTGCTATCGAATGGAGCATAGAAACGTTGTTTCCAGATGATGTAACTAATGCCGCGGCTGGCCATATTTTGAATAGCGTATTCCGCAATCTTATCCCCTAGTTCTGAGCTTTCTGGTACAATAAAGTCAATAGCCAAACCTTTTCCGTGATCTCCACTGTCTCCTGGACGGTAACCACTAAAGAATGTGATGCCAAACAAGTTGGCAATTTCTTCTTTAAAGGCAGCCGTTTGTGGTTGAAGGCCTGCATTTTCAGATTTCGCTACTGCAAGTCCAGCATAATCAGGCGCAGCTGAAGCTGTGTAAGTTGTTGAAACTATCTTCGTCTCTTCTGGTTGATAAGTAGAAACTGTTGGTGTAGCTCCATTTGATGATGCTACTTCTTTTGCTTCTGAACTTGTTGCAGTTGTTTCGGTTGCTTTTTCTTCTACTAGAGTTGTAGTTGGTTCCACTGCTGACTTAGCTTGAGGGCTTACTTGTGTTTCCTGCTTCTCAGCTGGAGTCGTTTCCTGAGGAGCTGCTTCTGTAACTGGGCGAGTTGTTCCAGTTGTTTGCTCCTCTGGGACAGAAGTGCCCGTAGATGATGCCACTTCTTCAGAAGCAATCACTGTCTTTGTAACTTCTGAGCTTGATGCTACTTCTTTTGGCGCTTCTGTAATCGGTTGAGAAAGATCTGCAACTTGAACAGTTTGATCATCTACGGTTACTTGATTGGTTGTCAAATCTGCTGTCGCAGTTGTCACTTCTTCACTAGAATCTGCTTGAGGTGTTTGAATTTCAACTTCTGTTACTTCTTCTGCTTCATTGACAGTTGTTGTCAAAACGGTTTCTGGGAAAATCAAGTCCATATTAGTGATTTTATTCAAATTCGCAAGAACTGTGACATCTACACCCAAGGCTTCTGCAATGGTGCTCAAGGTATCACCATACTGAACGGTATAACTAGTTTTGTTATCCGTTTTAGTCAAATCATTTTTGATTTGCTCAACACTACGTGCAGTCCAAAGAACTTCTTCTGCTTGAGTTGCCAATACTGGGGCAAATGACAAGGCTACTGTTGAGGCTAATAATATTCTTTTCTTCATTCTTTCAAATTCCTTTCAAATGAGTACCTGTCTATCATAACACAAAAAATGCAGAAAAAAAGCCCTCTCGGGCCTATTTAACAGAACTGTCTATTCCTTGTAACAAACTCGGTTACTTGAAACAGTTTGTTAGGTCTCTGTCACAAAACTGACATAATCTTTTTATCGCTCAACCTCAAAAATACGGGAAATATCTACTAACGCTTGAATCCTGTGATTGCCTTCATAAGACGACTCTAAAAAGTTGAGACTTTGAATCCCACTATTCTGGGCAAATTCCACATCCAGAGTCCGATCCCCTATATAATAAGTATTGTCAGAATTCAACTGATACTTGTCTAACAGATAGTTAGCCGCTTCTGGACTTGGCTTCCGCGCAAAGCCACTCTGACTGGTTAAAATCTCCGTAAAATAGGACTCCAAACCCAAATCTCTGAGAATGGTAAAAGCGTTCTTCCCCTTATGAGTATAGACAAACTGCTGAATCCCTGTCTCATTTGCCCAAGCTAGCACCTCACGCGCACCTGGCATCAAAATTACCTGAGCATTCTTTTCAGCCAGACTTTGGGCACGCACTTGATTGAGCACTTCCACATCTAGCTTTCGCTCTTCCGCCACCTGCACAAGCAAATCCTGCACCGAATACTTGAGGATAAACTCTCTTACCTTCTCCTTATCATAAGGAATAGAAAACTGAGCAAAAGTCTCCTCAATCCCTGATAAAATCGCTTCGTAAGAGTCCAATAAAGTCCCGTCTAAATCCCAAATAAAAGCTGTTTTTTGCATTTCCTATCCTTTCAAGCTCATATAACGCTGGTAGCGGTAGCGTAGAAATAACCAACGAAAACCATTATCCAAAAGGGTTCCGGCCCAAATACCAGGTAAGCCCCAACCAAGCACAAGCCCCATCAGATATCCTGTTCCAATGCGGATACACCACATTCCTATACTTGTCGCATAAAAGGGAAGCCGAGCATTGCCCAAACCCTGCCAGACTGCTGTATAGATGACTGTTCCTATCGTCATAGGAGTACCAAGTAGTGAAAAAAGTGTCACTAGAACACTAGCCTCAACAGCTAGAGGATCAGTCGTATAGAGATGAGTTAGTGGTATACCCAAGGCATAGATACTAAAGGTCAAGGGCAACATGAGGACCAGAGAAAGCCAAAAGGTTTGCTTGCTCAAACTAGCTACTCTTTTCCAATTATCCTCTCCAACTGCTCGAGCCACTAGCATGACCGTTGCCGTAGCAACGCCAAAGACAGGCATGTAGTTAAACTGGGTCAAGACTTCTCCGACTGCATTCCCAGCAACTGCCTCCGTTCCAAAAGAAACGACCAAGGCAATGATAACGACATCACCAGCCCGCATCATAAGCCGCTCTCCAGCTGCTGGCAAAGCTAAGGTCAATAGTTCCTTATCTAAACCAAAAGTCGGTTTCTCAAAAGGCAACTTTAATTGTGACCACAAAATCATAAGACCGACCAAACGAGACAGAATAGTCCCCCAAGCAACACCAGCTATCCCCATATCCAGAACAAAAATAGCTAGACTTGAAAAAAGAATATTCAAGGCATTGGTTAAAAAACTAACATAGAGAGGCAAACGTGGATTATGCGTTGCACGAATCAAGGCTCCCAGACTAGTCATTAAACCTAAGAGAACAATCGATCCGCCTACCAAAGATAGGTAGAGTCCACCACTCTCAGCTACATCTCTCTCCGTCCCCAAAAGTCCAATCATCTCTTGCCCAGCGAAGATAGACAAAGCTCCCAAAAGGAAACTTAATAGTAAGGTAATCTTCAAGGCTTCAGTCACATGATAGGCTAGCTTAGACTGATCCTTCTGCCCCAAACTTTTTGAAATAACACTGGAAATAGCAGCTCCCAGAGCGATGAAAATCGCCTGATAAATCGTAATAATATTCCCAGCTACTGATACACCCGAAATAGCTATCAAGCCCAAGTGAGCGACCAGATAACTGTCCACCATCCCCATGAGCATTTGCAAAAAGTTTTCGCCCATAGCTGGCAAGGCAATATTAAGAATGTCTTTATTTTTCTTAAACAATCTCTCCTCCTGATGAAAAGAAACTCAGTTGGTTTCCCAACCGAGTTTACTCCCTCTGTCTTAAAGTCCTAGATAAGCCTCAACCGCTGCTTGCATATCAGTAGCTGCCACTGTTGTCTTGTGACGAACAGGAGCTGTTTCAAGGCCATCAACTGCTGGTGGCACTGCAACGCCTGAGATTTCATGTAATTGAGCCAAGGCTTCAAAGTCAGTCAAGTCAACTTTCCCCGTTACAGCTTCTACTGCAACTACTGGGAACTTGTATGGACTAGCTGTTGAAGCAATCACTGTCTTAGTCGCATCGCCAGTCGCCGCTTGGTATTTTCTATACACTGCTGAGGCAACAGCTGTGTGTGGGTCCTCAATATAGGCATCTGTTTGGTAAACACGCTTGATTTCTGCTGCTGTTTCTTCCTCAGTCGCATATTCAGCTGCAAATAGTTCAAGAATCTCTGCATCAAAGTCTGTCAACTCATATTGTCCTTGCGTGTTCAAGGCATTCATAAGTTCAGCTGTCTTTTCAGCGTCATTCCCCAAAAGATGGAAAATGAGACGCTCCAAGTTTGAAGATACCAAGATATCCATAGATGGACTAGTTGTTACTTTAAACTCACGTTTCTTATCATAGACACGAGTTTCAAAGAAGTCTGTCAAAACATTGTTGTCATTTGAAGCACAGATCAATTTACCAACTGGGAGACCAATTTGCTTAGCATAAAAGGCAGCCAAGATATTTCCAAAGTTTCCTGTTGGTACTGTGAAGTTGACCTTGTCGCCAGCCACAATCTCACCAGTCTTGACCAACTGAGCATAGGCATAAACATAATAAACAATCTGTGGTACCAGACGACCAATGTTCATAGAGTTAGCAGATGAAAATTGCAACTTGTTGACTGCTAATCTTTCACGAAGAGCCACATCATTGAACATATGCTTAACGTTGGTTTGAGCATCGTCAAAGTTACCATCAATGGCGATAACATGAGTGTTATCACCAGTCTGAGTGGTCATTTGCAACTCTTGTACCTTGCTGACACCATCCTTTGGATAAAAGACAATAATCTCAGTACCAGGAACATCCGCAAACCCTGCCATAGCAGCTTTCCCCGTATCACCAGATGTCGCTGTTAAGATGACAATCTTATTCTCCAAACCATGCTTCTTAGCAGCAGTCGTCATAAAGTATGGCAAAATAGACAAGGCCATATCCTTAAAGGCAATCGTTGAACCATGGAACAGTTCCAAGTTATATTGTCCGTCTAATTTCACTAATGGTGCGATAGCTGGAGTATCAAATTTGCTATCATAGGCATTGTTGATACAGTAGTCCAACTCCTCAGCTGTAAAGTCATCTAAAAATGCTGACAAAACTAACTTAGCAACTTCCTGATAAGAAGCATCTTTCAATTTGTCAAAGTCCAAATCTACCTTTGGATAAGTAAGCGGTGTAAACAAACCACCGTCCGTCGCCAAACCTTGCAAAATTGCTTGGCTAGCAGTTACTGTATTGTTGGCATCACGCGTTGATTGATAAACTAATGTCATTACTCTCTATCCTTTATCTATAGTCTCATCCATTATATCATGATTTTTCAGAAAATTCTCCTTTTACAAGAGAAATTATAGGCCCAATTCTTCTTTCAAAGGCTGTAAGTAGGTCATTTCTTGCTTATTTCTCATCTCCAGTCCTTCCTCGGCTAACAGGAGTAAGTCTTTGGAAATTTCAATAATCGCAGTTTCTTCCTCATCTGTAAGCTTCTTCTTAGAAAATTGTCGTCTTAAAAACTTATAATTTTTCCCAAATTCTTTAAAGAAAGGTGCTGCTTCTAAGTAAGCTTCTAACTTATCTAAATTAACCAACAATCCTAAGTGAAAAGCTGCTGAAGCGAAGGTTCTATCTAGAGGTTGAGTACACACACTACGAAACTCAACTGTTCCTCGAGTCGTTAAGTCTTGATACTGATAACTACGATGAGTTTCAAAATCCTTCTCTTGAGGATAAATAAGAATCTCATCCCCATTAAGTGCATATGCTTGGATTTCAGGTGTAGCCAAATAGTCCCTTGCCTGAATGGGATAAAAATAATAGGTTTGTCCATCACGTTCCGCAGTAAAAATTGCAGAATGATCTAGATAATCAAAAAAATCATCCTCATCTTTAAAGAGTCTAGCATTGACCCCGACGTTTTCTGGATAGATGCCATGCATGGATTCTTCCCAGAAGATATCCCTTGCAATTTTCGTATCCCAATCTGCACCCGAAAATTCAGAGTTTGCAAATAAATAAGCCTTAACTGCTTCAATTTGGGTAAAAGCATTAATCACCCGTAGGTAGTTAGACTTTGAAACATCCAGCTGGACCTGACTCCCACAGATAAAAGCACCATATTCAGGGAAATGATGTAAATCTGATTTAGTCACATTTCTACTCAAATTCAAATAATCCATCAACATCTGATAGCGTGGATAAGTCACTGGACAATTCTCATTTTTATCCCAGTTGGGATGAATTCCACAGCCAACAATAGCATGATTTGATTCAGCTAACTTTCTCTGAATTACATTCATATAATTATTGAAACGATTTTCGACCTCTTGAATTGTTTCTGCCTTACCAAATGCAAACTCAATCGTACTATAGGAAACTTCAAACAAAATAACATCCTGACTTATCGGATCTACTAACTGGATCGGATTGCCAAAATCATCTACCTTTTCGACAGTAAAATCAAAAGAAGAAATTAAATATCGGAATAAGTACTTGATAACTTCAACATCGGTAGCATCCCCTTCCAAGTTTACAACAGGATATTCCAGCTCAATCCCGATAAACAATTCAGGATTTTCTTTAATATTTTTCAAATACCGATGTTTTAATAAATCGATAGAACGAGACATACTTCCCTACACTTTCATAATCTAAATAAAATTTGGATAAGTATTATTATACCAAAAATAACATAAAAAAGGAACGAAGACTTACAACGTTCCTTATCGCTATACTATACCGGCGGCCGGGGTCGAACCGGCACGTCCTTGCGGACACTGGATTTTGAGTCCAGCGCGTCTGCCAATTCCGCCACGCCGGCAAATAGTAACTGGGGTAGCTGGATTCGAACCAACGCATGAGGGAGTCAAAGTCCCTTGCCTTACCGCTTGGCTATACCCCAATAATATAAAATAGGCGAGTGATGGGGATCGAACCCACGCATGCCAGAGCCACAATCTGGTGTGTTAACCACTTCACCACACCCGCCATAATTCTATTAACACGGGCAGTAGGAATTGAACCCACACTGAAGGTTTTGGAGACCTTAGTTCTACCTTTAAACTATGCCCGTAAAATGGAAGGGGAGGGATTCGAACCCCCGAACCCGAAGGAGCGGATTTACAGTCCGCCGCGTTTAGCCTCTTCGCTACCCTTCCAAAATATATAAATGGCGCGAGACGGAATCGAACCGCCGACACATGGAGCTTCAATCCATTGCTCTACCAACTGAGCTACCGAGCCTTATTGCGGGAGCAGGATTTGAACCTACGACCTTCGGGTTATGAGCCCGACGAGCTACCGAGCTGCTCCATCCCGCGTTGATATAAAAGGAGGATGTGGGATTCGAACCCACGCACGCTTTTACACGCCTGACGGTTTTCAAGACCGTTCCCTTCAGCCGGACTTGGGTAATCCTCCAAAATAGTTTATACGGGAACAAGCCCGTGTCCTCTTAGTGAAAAGATAATGTTTCAATTCTCTAGTAATGGACTAAACACTATGGGCACGAGTGGACTCGAACCACCGACCTCACGCTTATCAGGCGTGCGCTCTAACCACCTGAGCTACGCGCCCAAGTTGAAAACTTGGTACAAAGAACAAAGTTCAAAGCGGGTGACGAGAATCGAACTCGCGACAACAGCTTGGAAGGCTGTAGTTTTACCACTAAACTACACCCGCTAAAATGGGAGTTAACGGGATCGA
>NZ_VMMS01000053.1:0-1311 GCF_013277315.1 Streptococcus sp. 2106 | reverse complement strand
CGTCAGCTTCACCTTGCCCTACTCCAGTACAGCCTGCGGCTAGTTTCCTAGTTTGCTCTTTGATTTTCATTGAGTATAAAACTTCTCCAGTCTAGAGGTTTAGAAATAGATAACATAGAAGAATGTAAAAGATACCTTCTAACTAACAACTATTACAACGTCGTCAACGGATATAGTAAGTTTTTTCAAACATCAAAAGATAAATTTATAGCTGGTGCAGACTTTAGAGAAATAGCTGCAACACACTTTTACGATAAAGAAATTAAATCAGCTTTTTTAAAAGCAATTATAGATGCAGAAAAACACTTTAAATCCGTACTGGCATATCGTTTTTCAGAAGCATATCCAACACCATACGCTTATCTAGATATTAATAATTTTGAAACACAAAAAGATACAAAAAGGCTAGCACAAATTACTAATTTAATCAGTATATTAGCTAGAATACTCAATGATTATAATAGGGATAAGCAAAACAATTCTATAAAACACCACTATAAACAACATGGCGTTGTTCCTTTCTGGGTTATCATCAATGAACTTACATTAGGGCAAGCATTTAACTTTTATAGAAATCTAAACACTGATATAAAAAATCAAATAGCTAGAGATTTATCACCATTCTTACAAGAAAATATTGAATACATCCAAAATAGACCTAGTAAAGACCTTTTAAGTGGAAAGGCTTTAGAAAGTATTATTAAAAATATACTAGAAATTAGAAATATCACTGCTCATAATAATAAGCTTTTCAATTATAAATGTCGTGAGAATCTTCCACAACTAGCTTATTTCCACTATTACAATAACAATGCCAATACATCAAGACAATCTGTATATTATGTTTTTCTTGCCTTGCAATGCCTACTTGCTTCCACACAATACGCTCAATTACATAACACTATTATTAAAAGAACCAAAGCTCTAAATAAAAAAGCGCACTCCATTGAATCCGGCATTGTATTGGACGCACTTGGATTTCCGAATAATTGGTATAATATCACTGACACATTAAGATAGAACTACTTGCAATATATGGGCTTTTAAAAAGTCCCATATAAGCCCATATCCGCCTTGTTTACTACTCTGGTATTATTTACCGTCTGACTAATTAAAATCGAAAATAGGGGTATTCTCGTAGCTCCTCGCATGGTAAAACTTCAAAACCTTTTCTAATTTGCTTGCCTGCTGATGGAAAAAGGAGTAAAACCATGAAAATAACAGAATATACTAAAAAAGACGGCTCAATAGTCTATCGCTCTAGCGTCTACCTTGGCATCGATACCGTAACAGGTAAGAAAGTCAAGACGA